>JASBSE010000448.1 GCA_030149115.1 Winogradskyella sp.
TATTTCCATTCGAATCAGTAGTTATTTTAACCTTAATGTTTTTTTTGATTCCTCTTTTTTTAGGCCATATAACAAATTCGTTTCTCAACTCATCTTCTATGGTCTCTAAAGCACTTTTTCTAAATCTTTTATTACCAATTCGCTTTGAAAAAGGACGTAAATGTTTTGCCCATTCTCCACAACGAAAACGACCTTTATGATAATTAGTATTTAGATTAGTTCTCATTTTTTAAACTGCTACATCATACTCGCGTAAAGCATCGTTTAGAGAAGTTTTCTTATCGGTACTCTCTTTGCGTTTTCCAATAATTAAAGCACAAGGGACTTGGTATTCACCAGCAGCAAATTTCTTAGTATAACTTCCTGGAATTACAACAGAACGCGCAGGCACTCTACCTTTCATTTCTACAGGTTCATCACCAGTAACATCTATAATTTTAGTACTCATAGTCAATACCACATTAGCACCAAGAACCGCTTCTTTTTCTACATGTACTCCTTCTACAACAATACAACGGCTACCAATAAAAGCACCATCTTCTATGATTACAGGTGATGCTTGTAGTGGTTCTAAAACACCACCAATACCAACACCACCAGAAAGGTGTACATTTTTACCAATCTGTGCACAACTACCAACTGTAGCCCAAGTGTCTACCATAGTGCCTTCATCTACATAAGCACCAATGTTAACATAGCTTGGCATCATAATAACACCTTTAGAAATGTAAGCTCCATGTCTAGCAACAGCATGTGGTACAACTCTAATGCCTTTTTCCATATAGTTACGCTTTAAAGGAATCTTATCGTGGTATTCAAAAATGCCAACCTCGTGTGTTTCCATTTTCTGAATAGGGAAGTACAGTACTACCGCCTTTTTAACCCATTCATTTACTTGCCAGCCATTTTCGGTTGGTTCTGCAACACGTAATGTGCCAGCATCTATAAGGTCTATAATACTTCTTATTGCATCTATAGTAACTTTATTGGTTAATTGAGAACGGTCGTCCCAAGCATTTTCTATAACGGTTTGTAGTTGTTTCATGTGTCTTAAATTTTGGTAAAGATAAGTTGATAAATAGCCTTGGTAAAATATTTTTAAAAAGAATTGTGACCTATTCTAAAAAGTTGTGTCTCAATAGTATTGAATACGATGTGAACTTATTTGAAATAAGTTTATCTGAGAATTTAATTAATAGCTAATTATGAAAACTCCTCTCCCCTTAATTTGAGGAGTTTTCTTTTTTGTAAGAAAATGTGACCATTTAAAACGTTTGGTGTCTTATAGATATAATTAACGTGATTTATTTATAGAGGGTAATAAAATCAACGACTTAATTAATAGCTAATTTTAAAAACGCTTCTTTTTATTAAGAAGCGTTTTTTATTACATTATCTTTGCAGCAATGGGAAGAATTATAGCCATAGATTACGGTACAAAAAGAACAGGGTTGGCAGTTACAGATCCTATGCAAATTATTGCATCCGGATTAACAACTGTTGACACGAAGGAGCTGATACAATATCTAAAAACTTATACAGAAGAGGAGAAGGTGGAAAAATTTGTTGTAGGCGAGCCTAAACAGATGAATAACACAGCTTCAGAGAGTGAAATCCATATTCAAAAGTTTTTAGAAAAGTTAATTAAGGAGTTTCCAAATATTCCCGTGGTACGTGTAGATGAACGTTTTACATCTAAAATGGCTTTTCAAACTATGATAGATAGTGGCCTTAAGAAAAAACAAAGACAGAACAAGGCGCTTGTAGATGAAATAAGCGCAACCTTAATATTGCAGAGTTATTTGGCTTCAAATTTTTAAATAAGAATTGTACTTTTGCACCCGAAAACAACAAGATTATGATATTACCGATAGTTGCATATGGAGATGCTGTATTAAAGAAAGAAGCTAAGGAAATCGATAAAGATTACCCAAAGCTTAATGAGTTGATAGAAAATATGTACGAGACCATGTATGGTGCATATGGTGTTGGTTTAGCAGCTCCTCAAGTTGGTTTGCCTATTCGTTTGTTTGTGGTAGATACAGAGCCTTTTTCAGACGATGAAGATTTATCTGAAAAGGATAGAGAACAAATGAAGAATTTTAAGAAGACATTCATCAACGCTCAGATTTTAGAAGAAGAAGGGGATGAGTGGGCTTTTAATGAAGGTTGTTTAAGCATACCAGATGTTAGAGAGGATGTTTTTAGAAAACCGAAGATTAAGATTCAATATCAAGATGAAAATTTTGAAACCCATGTTGAAGAATATGATGGTTTAATTGCCAGAGTTATTCAGCATGAGTACGATCATATTGAAGGAATTTTATTCACCGACAAATTATCATCGTTTAAAAAGCGTTTGATTAAAGGTAAATTGACAAATATTTCAAAAGGAAAAATAAGAATAGATTATAAAATGCGTTTTCCTGCAATGAGCAAAAAACGTTAACACAAAATATATGAGCTTAGATAAAATATTAGCTATTTCTGGTAAGCCAGGATTATACGAAATTGTAACACAAACAAGAACAGGTGCTGTTGTACAATCTTTAATTGATAAAAAGAGAATCACTGTAGGAGCACACAGTAACATTAGTATCTTAAGTGAAATCGCTATTTATACTTTAACAGAAGAAGTGCCTCTAAAAGATGTGCTTAAGAAGATTAAAGATAAAGAGAATGGCGAACAAACATCGATTAGCCATAAAGATGGAAAAGATACTTTAGAAGAATATTTCTTCGAAGTATTGCCAGATTATGATGAAGATCGTGTATATGCATCAGACATTAAAAAGGTGGTCCAGTGGTACAATTTACTTCATAAAAACAATCTTTTAGAATCTCTTGAAACTGAAGAAGAAGTAACTGCTTCTGACGAAGAAGAATAAACTATGTCTAACAAAGCTGCTCAACTAAAAGCCTTTGAACGTTTGCTTGTTATTATGGACGAGTTGCGCGAGCAATGTCCATGGGATAAAAAACAAACCATGGAATCGCTACGTCATCTCACCATAGAAGAAGTATACGAACTTGGTGATGCTATTTTAGATAATGACTTAGATGAGGTAAAGAAGGAGTTGGGAGATGTGTTATTGCATATTGTTTTCTATTCTAAAATAGGAAGTGAAACAAACAATTTTGATATCGCAGATGTATGTAATAGCATCTGCGATAAACTTATAGATCGTCATCCACATATCTATGGAGATGTAAAGGTTGAAAACGAGGAAGACGTAAAACGCAATTGGGAGCAATTAAAACTCAAAGAAGGTAAGAAAAGCGTGCTCGAAGGTGTGCCAAGAAGCTTACCTGCTATGGTAAAAGCTAATAGAATACAAGACAAAGTTGCAGGTGTAGGTTTTGATTGGGAACAACCAGAACAAGTTTTTGAAAAAGTAGAAGAGGAGTTAGCCGAATTAAAAGCTGAAATAGCAAAAGGAAATGAAGATGCTATTGAAAGTGAGTTTGGTGATGTATTGTTTTCTATGATAAATTATGCGCGCTTTCTAAAAGTAAATCCTGAAAATGCCCTAGAGCGTACCAATAAAAAATTTATAAAACGCTTTCAGTATCTTGAAAGTAAATCTAAAGCGCTAAACAAACCTTTAAAAGACATGACTTTATCTGAAATGGATGTCTTTTGGGAAGAGGCGAAATCTCTTTAGTAGTTTGTTATTCTGAACTTGTTTCAGAATCTCACAATGTTAAAATTATCCCAAAAAGAAATTCTTAAGATCCAAACAGAAATTTCTCACGTAAATAAGATATATAAAAACAACAGCGTTTTTATATTCTTAGTAGGAAATCTTAATTATTATTAAGCGGTTGTAATTAAGGTTAATTTAGTTTAGTTAGGGCAAAACCCATCTGTTAGTAGCAGATGGGTTTTGATTTTTATATAAAAAAAGAGATTAAGAGTCTAAGAATACATCCCACGAATCTTGGTAAGCTTAGCTTTCCAAGTTTCTAATTCTTTTTTGTGCTTGGCAATGTTCTTATGCACATCTTTTACCAATGGATTATCTGAATCTACATTGGTGAAAAATTGTAAGTTGTTTTCAAGCTGTGTTATTTCAGATTTTACTTCGCTAATTTTCTTGCGGATAAAGTTTTGTTCGTTATCTAAAAGTCTGGTGTCATCATCATTGTTGGCTAAATTTTCAAGCTTACTTTCAAATTTTACCATCTCTAACTTAGACTTCTCCATTTTTAGTTGATCAAAAGCATCGTCAATTGCTTTGTAG
>JASBSE010000450.1 GCA_030149115.1 Winogradskyella sp.
ATTTTCGGAATGGATGTTATTCACGGTTTTAAAACCACATTTCCAATACCATTGGGTTTATCAGCATCTTGGGATATGGAGATGATTGAAAAAACAGCACAAATTGCAGCAAATGAAGCTAGTGCTAATGGTATTAACTGGACATTTTCGCCAATGGTAGATATCTCTCGCGATCCACGTTGGGGAAGAATTTCTGAAGGAAGTGGTGAGGACCCTTACTTAGGTAGTGAAGTTGCTCGCGCTATGGTTCGTGGTTATCAACAAGATGATTTGTCGGCAAACAATACTTTAATGTCTTGTGTGAAGCATTTTGCGCTTTATGGAGCAGCTGAAGCAGGTAGAGATTATAATACCGTGGATATGAGCCGTATTCGTATGTACAACGAGTATCTACCACCTTACAAAGCTGCTGTTGAAGAAGGTGTAGGTTCTGTTATGGCTTCATTTAACGAAATTGATGGTGTTCCTGCAACAGGAAACAAGTGGTTATTAACCGATTTACTACGCGATGATTGGGGTTTCAACGGTTTTGTTGTATCAGATTATACAGGTATTTACGAAATGCGTGCGCACGGAATGGGAGACGAATACGATGTAACGTCTTTAGCGCTTAAAGCTGGTTTAGATATGGATATGGCTGGCGATTCGCCAAACATTAAGGCATCATATACTTATGCTTTAAAAGATGCTTTAGAGCAAGGAAAAATATCGATGAAAGATATCGATAAAGCTGTTGCACGTATACTTACAGCAAAATATCAATTAGGATTATTTGATGATCCTTACAAGTATTGTAGTGAAGAAAGAGCAGAAAAGGAAACACTTACTCAAGAAAATAGAGAATATGCTCGTCTAGTTGGTGCAGAATCTACAGTATTACTTAAAAATGATAACCAAGTTTTACCATTACAAAAATCTGGAACAGTTGCAGTTATAGGGCCTTTAGCAAAAGCAGCTAACAATATGCCAGGCACTTGGTCTGTATCATCCGATCATAGCGAAGCTATTTCGGTATGGGATGGGTTACAGCAAACCGTTGGTAAGGATGTTAATCTATTGTATGCTAAAGGAAGCAATCTAGATTATGATTTAGAATTAGAAAAACGCGCTACAATGTTCGGGAAAGATATTCCGAGAGATGGTAGAACTGATAAGCAAATGTTAGATGAAGCATTGGCAGTTGCCAAAAAAGCTGATGTTGTGGTGGCAACTATTGGAGAATCTTCTGAGTTCAGTGGAGAAAGTAGCAGTCGTACAGATTTAGGTATTCCGCAAGTACAAAAAGATTTACTACAAGCTTTATTGAAAACAGGAAAGCCTGTAGTACTAGTATTATTCACAGGAAGACCATTAACCTTGGTTGAAGAAAGCGAAACTGTTCCTGCTATTCTTAATGTTTGGTTTCCGGGAAGTGAAGCAGGTTTATCCATTTCAGATGTATTGTTTGGAGATGTAAATCCTTCAGGTAAACTTACTGCAACATTCCCAAGAAATGTTGGTCAGGTGCCATTATTCTACAACCATAAAAACACTGGTCGTCCATTAGGAAATAAGGAAGGTAAGTTTGAAAAATTCAAAACCAACTATCTAGATGTACGTAACGAGCCATTGTATCCATTCGGTTATGGATTAAGCTACACCACTTTTGATTATAGTGATGTAAAACTAGACAAGACTTCAATGACTGATAGTGATACGATTAATGTTTCAGTTGATGTTACAAATTCTGGTGACTATGACGGTAAAGAGGTTGTTCAGCTTTATATCAGAGACTTGGTTGGTACAGTTACAAGACCAGTAAAAGAACTAAAAGGTTTCCAAAAAGTATTTATAAAGAAAGGAGAAACAAAAACTGTAAGCTTTACTATTTCAGTTGAAGATTTAAAATTCTATAATTCTAACTTAGATTTTGTTGCAGAACCAGGAGCATTCCATGTATTTGTAGGTACAGATTCAAGTACAGAAAGAATGAAGGAATTTGAACTCAAAAAATAAAGAAATCTGCTTTTTTAGAATTTTTGATGCTGAAGACTAATTCAAAAAAAATAATTTTAAAAAGGCAAAATGATTCAAAATGAATAAAATAAAGTTCTTATTTGTTATCATAATGGTGACGGTTTCATTTGGTCTAATGTCACAGTCAAATGGTAAAACTGAGTGGTTCGATCCTGATAAGCCAGCAACAACGTATTGTAATCCCATAAATATTGGATACAATTATGTTACCGAAAACCATAATAATATTCCTGTGTCTCGTCGTTCAAGTGCAGATCCTGTAATTATTACCTACAAAGGCGAATATTATTTGTTTGCTACTAACCAAGCAGGTTTTTTCTGGAGTAAAGATATGTCTGACTGGAATTTTGTTTACGGAAGTTTTCAGAGAGATCCAGATGAAAACGACCAATGTGCGCCAGCGGCTTGGGTAGTAAACGATACTTTGTTTTATGCAGGTTCAACTTGGAAAAAGGATCACCCTATTTGGAAAACTGCTCATCCAAAATCTGGAAGATGGACAAGACACGTCAATACAGCAATGTTACCAACTTGGGATCCTGCAATTTTTCAAGATGATGATGGAAAAGTATATATGTATTATGGGTCTAGTGGTAAATTACCTCTTGTAGGAGTAGAAGTAGACTATGATACATGGTTGCCAAAAGGAGATCAAGCCGATTATGAAAAACTTTATCAAGCAACCGAAGTAGAGGATATTCAAAAGCCATATGGAGAAATCAAAAATGTTGTAGGTCTGGCCCCTTCAGAACATGGTTGGGAACGTTTTGGACCAAACAATGATATGGAACCAGCACCTTGGGGAAATTTTATTGAAGGAGCTTGGATGACTAAGCATAATGGTAAATACTATATGCAATATGGTGCGCCAGGAACCGAATTTAAAGGCTATGCAAATGGTGTTCACGTAGGCAACCA
>JASBSE010000454.1 GCA_030149115.1 Winogradskyella sp.
AAGGTCCAAGGTGTGGTCGTCCAAGCTAAGAAATGAATATCGCCTTCATCTTGAAGGAAATCTGGCAATGTTTCGGCTATGGCTTTAAACTGAGCTACAATGGTTGTATCTGTAACATCTTGATAAGTTCCTGGTTGATTAAGCTCGTGAGAACTTAAACCTGTACCTGCTTTTGGCGAATATGGCTGAATAGTATAACCTTTATACAACAAATTCTTATCATAGATCTGCTTCAACAACCACCAAACACTTTCCATATATTTGGATTTGTAGGTAATGTACGGATCGTCCATATCTACCCAATAACCCATCTTTTTGGTAAGGTCATTCCAGATGTCTGTATAACGCATTACGGCTTTTTTACACGCTTCGTTGTATTCTTCAACCGTGATTTTTGTACCAATATCTTCTTTGGTAATGCCTAATTCTTTTTCAACACCCAACTCTACTGGCAAACCGTGTGTATCCCAACCTGCTTTACGCTTTACCTGGAAACCTTTCATTGTTTTGTAACGCGGAAAGATGTCTTTTATAGCACGTGCTAAGACATGGTGTACACCAGGTAAACCGTTTGCAGAAGGTGGTCCTTCAAAAAACACATAAGGCTCTTTGCCTTCTCTGGTAGTTACACTTTTTTCGAAGATATTATTAGCTTCCCAATAGCTGTTGATATCCTCAGCAACTTTTGGCAAGTTAAGTCCTTTATATTCAGGGAACTTTGTACTCATTATTCATGGTTTCTTTTCAAGTCTGCAAAATTATGAAATTTGATGGATTTATAGTGTAAGTAAATCCTAAATCCCAAGAAAAAACCCAAGAAATTAGTGTAGAAACTATCAACAACTATTCTTCAGTACAGAAATCATTGTAGTAATTAACCAGATCTATCATAGTCGCCCAACGAAACTCATGGTTATCTATTCTTTTTATTATACCACTACATTCCCCAAAATATTCTATTATGCATTTTTTAAAACGTCCTTTGAGTTTTGTAGCTAAATCTTCATCTTTTCTTTTTACATAATATTTTGTCCCATTGAGATGAATCCCCACAGCAGGTATTTTTTCTTCAAATGAAGGTATGAAATAGGACTCTCTTGCAACGTTTACATAAAGTGTCACTTCACCTTCTGCCAAGATTTCTAAAAGTAAAGGATAACGTTCATGATTTTTTGCATATACATATCCAAATTCAACATCATATTCAAAACCATGAAATGTAATTCCACTGACTATAGTACCATCCCAAACATCAGGTTCGTCTTCTAAACTTGCTCTAAACTTGATCTTATACTTCTGAAAAATAAGCCCATATCCTTCTATAGAAGCACCATCATAGAAATGTAAAGTTGCCTCCTGTGTTTGAGAATTCACTACAAAACTTATCAAACACAAAATAAAAATTATAATATTTTTCATAGCACACTTCATAAAGCGTTAAAACTTTAATATTTAAAATTTTTATAGACTAAACCATTATAGCGTAGCATTTTACACTCATCATTCATGTTTCTTTTCGAGGTGCGAAATTAATGATTTATGCGTAAATGATAAGTCTTAAACCAAAAAAAAAGCTATCAGATTTGTCTCTGATAGCTTTTTTAATTAGTTCTTAGGGTGAAAAATTTACTCTACTATTACTTTTTCTGTAATTGTTCTATTTCCATCAGATAATTGAACAACATAAACACCACTTGTGTAATTTACTGTACTTAAAGTATTTTGAGTACTATATGCTTTTAAAGTTTGCGTTAAGATCTTACGTCCTTGGATATCAAACAGACTCAATTCTGTATTATTTGCTATAAGACCTTTTATAATTATTTGATCTAAAGCATTATCACTTATCACACTAATATTCTCCAAATTAGTTTCATTAATGGACAATACGCTATTTTCAAATCTTAAGTAAAAACTTCCTGTACCTGATAAATCTGAATTTGGTGTAAATGTATAATCATTTGTATTCAAAAGCGTAAACGTATTTGTTTGAGCATCCTCTAAATACACATTCGATGTAACATCAGAATCCACCATACTAATTGTTACCTGCTCTCCTTGGGTAGCATTAACACCCAATGACACAATTGCATTATTAGAAACATCAGT
Organism: Winogradskyella sp.; assembly: GCA_030149115.1. Lineage (GTDB taxonomy): Bacteria > Bacteroidota > Bacteroidia > Flavobacteriales > Flavobacteriaceae > Winogradskyella. The sequence goes on from JASBSE010000454.1 coordinate 2,110, forward strand.
GTAACTAATAGCCTGTACAGCCATATTTTCACCAAGGTTGTCCTCAACTAACTCTGAGTAGATTGAAAACGTTGATGGTACATCACCAAGGTGCGCTGCATCATATCCTACATCTAAACCTAAACTCGCATTATTTGTAATATAAAACTCTGTAATAAATGTATCTGTGTTTGTACTTAATTTTATACCAGCGTGAGAAATTGTATTCATTGTTCTTCCTGCAATAAAATCGTCTGAAGACCCATTAGCTCTCATTGAAGGTGTAAACGTGATATTTCCTCCACCAGACTTTGAGGATACGAAGAAACCTTGACCTGGTGCAATTAATGCATTAGGATTTGCATCTGAATAACTTAAGTTCCAGATTTTCCAATTACTTCCATCACCATCATCTGCATCGTAACCATAGACACCAGCTGTTTGGGTTTCAAACTCAGACATATTAGCTGCTAAGAAATCTGCTAATTTGACATACGATGTATAAGGGTTACCTATAAGATTCCATCTTTGATAAGCTGGTCCTGAATTTGCAATAGCAACGTCTGTTTGATCCGTTTTAACTGATCCATTAAAAGTAAATGTACTTGCATTTGTAGAGGCTGCTCTATATCCACGTGCTGCTTCTAAATTAAGCACATCTGATGTAGAATAGGTAACATAATCGCCTGTAGTTTTATCGAAATGACCAAACAGATATAATGTTTCTGCAGAATTCATGAGAATATTACTATTATTAGAAGCAAAGTCGCTGAAGCTTTCTCCATTAACAGGTGGTGCTATTAAATCATTTCCATTTGTATTTGAATTTACAAAACGGTGATATTTTAAATTACCTGTAACACTACCTTCCACTAATAAACTTGCAAATTCGTCTGAATCTGAATTCAGGATAAACTCCCCATTATTTATAATGTTACCATTTACCGTAACAGAATTTGCTTTATCTATATTTAAAGTTGCTCCAGATGCTACTCTTACATTATTTACGTTAATATCTGAAGTTACGCTAAAAGTGCCATCTAGAATAAAAATGTCTTCTGTAGACGTTAAATTACTTGGTGGATTTGGTGACCAAGTACTACTGCTATAAAGTAAGCCACTAAAAATATTTACCATATAATCTTCGTATTCACCTCCATTGTTTCCATCATAGCTCATAGCACAAGGATCATTTGGTGTCCAATAGGTTCTTGAAGCTACGCGCATACGTGTGTTACCAGATAATGCAGAACTTGGCACTGTAAAACTACCCGTAACTGTAGCGTTATGAGGAAATAAATCATCTCCATTTGTAGTACCCCAAACACGCTCACCGGAATCTTCAAAATCTCCATCTTGATTAAAATCAATCCAAATACTATGTCCTGATGTTTTGTTCCATGAATGCGTATTTACGAGTGTTATTTCAATATTAAAATCATCACCTGTTCTTAAGTTTGGAATTGTTAATCCATCATCAGTATGGTCTGAATAACCATTTACATCATCATTTTGATTGCTTGAGTTTGATAAAATATTGGTAAATCCAGAGTCACTGAGTTGAAAATTGCTCATGTAAAAATCATCTGGATAATATGCTACTACTGGATCGCAATAGTTGATTGCTGTTGTTGAAAAATTAGATACTGAACTATAAGCTGATTCACCTGTACCACAGTCTGCATTAACTTGTAATTCATAATTTGTAGAAAGTGTTAAACCAGAAATTACAATTGAATTTGTAAATGCTGTCTCTGTTATCCACGAGGTTGACCCAACCTCTCTATATCTTACATTAAAAGTTACATCACTTATATCATCCCATGAAACGTTAGCCGTTGTTGTACTTGGAACAACATTTATATTAGAAGGTACTGATAGTGTATTCACTGTAACATTTTGCGTTGCTGTATCTGTATTTGTTCCATCATCAAAAGTCCATGTTATGGTACCTGACTCACCAGGATTGTACGTTAACGCGTCTGTAGTAGTTGCTGTTACTTCTACACAAGCATTATTTATTAACGTAGGAGCTTCAACCGTAATACTACAATTACTTACAATATCATCTAAAACTGGTGCTACAAATGGACTTGGTGATGCATTAGGCTGTACAGTAATTGTTGCTGTACATTTGCTTTCGTTACCATCATTATCCGTTACCGTTAAAGTAACTTCTGTTATTTCACCTACATCCGAACAGTCAAAAGTATCATCACTAATTTCTAACGAAGCAATACCTGCAGATCCGCCTGTAGAACCGTTATTAATATCTGAAGCTGTAATTGAAGCTGTACCATAAGAATCTAAAGTAACCGTTATATCTTGACAGTTTGCAACTGGCGGATTTGTAACTAAAGCTCCTACATATTCAATTTTTACAATCATACCAGGATTGGCAACAGATACTCCGCTTGTAGAAGAAGGTCCTGAAGTACCACCTCCATTATCGGTAACAGCATAGATTGTTAATCCATCTGGTGAAATTGCCAAATCTCTATACCTATCGTTAGAAGAATGCCACTCATCGTACACATCTCCAACAACATCATCTCCGTTAGCAGAGAGTTTTGCTCTATAAATAGTACCCTTCTTCAGAGAAGTTACCAATAAAGACCTTCCCCATCCTGGAATATTTCCATTTTCGTGAATATCTATACTTGATGGCGCAACAGTAGGCCAAGTAAACCAACCTCCAGAAGGGTCGGTCGACGTTGTACTATTATATGTACCTATAGGTGGTTGAAAGTTAACAGGCACATCGTTTGCTGTAGGATAAGATTCATATTCTGTTGCTGTCTCAGCACCTACAGGGCAGTTATGATCACTAAAATCTCCCGCATTACAACCACCTCCCAAAGAAGACCAGTTACAATAAGTATAGGCCATATTGTCATAGTAGCCAGCTATTTCTGGCCAACCATAATTTTTTCCTTTTTCTACAACATTAATCTCATCATCTACTTTTGCTCCATGCTCTGAGTTAAAAAGTGTACCGTCTGCAGCAAAAATAATTCCTTGTGCATTTCTGTGACCGTAAGTATAAACATGACTCTGAACACCATTTAGAATTGGATTATCAGATGGAATACTTCCATCCAAATTTAAACGTAATGTTTTACCTGGATAATTATCATAATCTGTTGAAGACGTTGGTAAAACCTGAGCTAAAATTGGGTCACAAGAGTAATCAAACTGATTTGCTCCTTGATCACCAATTGTATAATACAGCTTTTGATCTGGTCCAATAATTAAACGACCAGAGTTATGATCTGCACTACCTGGCAATCCTTCTATTATTGTTCCGTTAGCATCTAATGATGTGTCTTCCGATAAGCTGTTTGTACTATTATTATATACTAATCTTACAATTCTTAATTTAAGTCCACCATCGTTATAAGTATAAGCAGCATAAACATAATTATTAGTTGTGGTAGTTATGTCTGCATACAATGCAGGATGTATTGCCATACCCATTAGACCTCCTTGCTTAGCATTTGCCACTTTACTAGACAAATCTATCATTACGCTTGGCGAAGTTGTATAGGCATTAGGATCTACTCTTACAATTTTTTCACCCACCCTTTCAGTTACCCATAAATAATCATCTGGTCCGTATGTAATTTCCCAAGGATAATCTAAAGCATTGTCTGGAGTTATCTTTGTTGTATTCCAGTCTGAACCAGTAGTTGTTGCTGTTGGACTTGGAGAAAAAGCGGTTTGAGCTAATAAAATATTAGTACAGACAAGCCATATTAATAGTAAAGGTCTTTTCATTTTTACGTTTTAGATTAGGTAGGTTTTTTGAAAGTTATTTGATAATTATTTTTTTTGTAATAACTACTTTTTGAGAGGTCGTCATTTTAATGACATATGTGCCAGTACTCAATTCCTCCAAATTATACTCAGAATACTCAGAATTAAATGCTGTTTTTCTTTCATAGACCGATTGACCAAGAGTATTAAAGACAGTTAAATTCTCAATATCTAGCCTATTAGGGTTTAAGACTAAAATCTTATTATTATCTGAAGCGAATAATAGTTTTACATTTTCAATTTCCTCATCTGATATAGTTAAAGAATTTGAATCATTTTGAAAAACGATATCGAATCGACTATTAAATTCACCTGATTCTGATGTAAATACATAAGACTGATTAGTAGTTAAATCGTGATAATTGTTTGTTAAATTATCTCTTAAATACACCTCTTGACTTTCAGGAAAATCCACAAAATCTGTTGCCTTTATTTCAAATACACCTTCGGATCCAATTGATAGATATAAATCCACCTCCTTATCTTGAGTTATTTGACCATAAGCCTGAATCATCATTAGTTCTTCATCTAACATTAAACTTAAATCTGTTGCGTATGATTCTGTGTTTCTTGAGTCATATCCATAATCATAATCATCTGATGTTTCTTCACTAAAACCAAGCAAAAGCTCACGCCTAAAATCATTACCACTTTGTGATTTGAACTCTAATCTTATTTTGCTCATAACAAATTCGTCTTCAGCAGATGAACTACTATCTGTACTTTGAGTAATACCTCTAAAAAATACAGATCCATTATTGTAACTCCCGTCTGCATCAGATTCCTTTATAAATACACGTTGTGAATTATTAAACTCTATATCACCATCGGCAACAACTTCCGTAATAAACCCTTGCCCAACTGGCAAATATCTTGTAGGTATTTTGGTTCCATCTTGGTCTCCATTATTTGCTCCTTCTATACCAACAAACTGATACGCTCTTACCGAACCCGTTTTATTTAC
>JASBSE010000492.1 GCA_030149115.1 Winogradskyella sp.
TTCAAACCTGCAACCTTCTGAGCCGTAATCAGATGCGCTATTCAGTTGCGCCACGTGGCCTATTAAAGGGCTGCAAATATATAACTTTTATTAAAAAACAACCAAACTATTTATTTCAAAATTCTAAATGATTATTTTTGAGACATGATTTCAAAAGATATTTTAGAACCCTTTTCATATTTGTTTGACGAAGAAATTCTCAACAACATATCTCAAGTCGCAGACATTAAATTCTTCAAAAAGAACGATATCATTATTGATATTGGGCAAGAACTAAAGTATGTCCCACTTTTAATAAGAGGCAATATAAAAGTACTCAGAGAAGATAGTGAAGGTAGTGAGTTATTGCTTTATGTGTTAGAATCTGGTGATACCTGTGCTATGTCTTTAACCTGTTGCATGGCTAAGTCTGTGAGTAAAATAAGAGCTATTGCAGATGAAGACACTACTGTAATTATGATTCCAATAGACGAGATGCGAGTTTGGTTTGACACCAACGATAGCTGGAGGAGTTTCATTCTACAAAGTTACCAGACACGTTTTGACGAAATGCTTGAGACCATAGATACCTTAGCATTTATGAAAATGGATGAAAGACTTTTTAAATACCTTACTGATAAGGTAAAACTCTCAGCATCTACCGACTTAGAAATTACACATCAGGAAATAGCTGAAGATTTACATACTTCTAGAGTTGTAGTTTCAAGACTATTGAAGCAACTTGAAAAACAGGAAAGAATAACTCTTGGAAGAAATAAAATTCATGTAATAGACTTTTAATCTATTCAAAAAAATCCCTTAATAATTCAAATTTTAAAATTAAATGGAACTAATTAAAGAACCCTGGCCTTGGTATGTCTCTGGTCCATGTATAGCTATTACAATGTTTTTATTGCTTTATTTCGGCAGAACTTTTGGCATGTCCTCTAATTTAAGAACCATGTGTGCTATTGGTGGAGCTGGTAGATACTCTGAGTTTTTTAAATTCGATTGGAAAAGTTACAGATGGAATCTAATCGTTATGATTGGAGCTGTAGTTGGTGGATTTATTGCTCATTTTTTTCTATCAAACCCCACAGATATTAATCTCAGTGCTGAGACCATTAAAGATTTAAATGATCTTGGTTTTAAAAATGCAGGAAATAGTCTTTTACCTCCAGAATTATTTGCTTGGGAAAATGTGTTGACTCTCAAAGGAATTTCAATACTTATAATTGGAGGATTTTTAGTTGGTTTTGGCACACGTTATGCTGGTGGTTGTACATCAGGACATGCTATTACTGGCTTAAGCAGCTTACAACTACCGTCTTTAATTGCCGTTATCGGTTTTTTTATTGGCGGTTTAATCATGATTTATTTAATATTTCCAATACTATTTTAAGATGAAGAAATTTTTAAAGTTTTTTTTAGTTGGAATATTCTTCGGAATTGTACTGGTAAAGTCTGAAGCCGTTTCCTGGTATCGCATATTTGAAATGTTCAAGTTTCAATCTTTCCACATGTATGGCATTATTGGTACTGCTGTTATTACAGGTATAATTTTGTTATTAGTTGCAAAAAAGAATCACCTCAAAACTACGCAAGGCACCTATTTACGTGTTCCTCTAAAAGACAAAGGGCTTGTTAGATACATAGTTGGCGGAAGTATTTTTGGGCTTGGCTGGGCACTTTGTGGAGCTTGCCCAGGACCAATGTATATTTTAGTTGGCACTGGAGTTTTCCCTATGCTAATTGTTATTGCTGCAGCATTACTAGGTACGTTTGTTTATGGAATTTTAAAACGTAAGCTTCCACACTAGTCTACGACCTATGTAACAAATAGTACATTAAGATTTTTTTGCTTTTATAATTTAGCGTAAATTTATAAGAGTAAGAAGATTTTACACAGACTTCACCTCTGTTTAAATATAAAATCATAACTAATGAAAATTGAACAATTATATACAGGATGTTTGGCTCAAGGTGCCTATTATATTGAATCTAAAGGAGAGGTTGCTATAATAGACCCATTAAGAGAAACTCAACAATATATTGATAAGGCTAAGGCAAACAATGCTACAATTAAATATGTGTTAGAGACGCATTTTCATGCAGATTTTGTTTCAGGCCATTTAGATTTGGCTGAAAAAACAGGTGCCACTATCGTTTTTGGGCCTGGAGCACAAACAGAATACAATATTCATTCTGCTACTGATGGAGAAGAACTTAAACTTGGTGAACTTACTATAAAAGTATTACACACTCCAGGTCACACATTAGAGTCAGTAACGTATTTACTTAAAGACAAAGATGGCAAGGACTATGCTATATTTTCGGGAGACACCCTTTTTCTAGGTGATGTCGGCAGGCCAGATTTAGCTATAAAATCTGATCTTACAGAACGCGACTTAGCTGGTATGTTATACGATTCATTGAGAGAAAAAATTATGCCTTTGGCTGATGATGTTATTGTATATCCTGCTCATGGTGCTGGCTCTGCTTGTGGTAAAAACTTAAGTAAAGAAACGGTAGGTGTTTTAGGAGAACAAAAGAAAACAAACTATGCCTTACGCGCAGATATGACTAGAGAAGAGTTTATTAAAGAAGTACTTCATGGTATTGCTCCACCTCCACAATATTTTGCTAAGAATGCCATGATGAATAAAATGGGCTATAACGCATTTGATGACATTCTTAAAACCGGGAACAATCCTTTAACACCAGAAGAATTTGAAGCATTGGCAAATCATGAGTCTGCATTGGTTTTAGATGTTAGAACGCAATCTGATTTTATTAAATCTCACATACCAAACTCAATCTTTATTGGATTAAATGGCCAGTTCGCTCCTTGGGTTGGTGCTTTAATCACAGACATAAAACAGCCTATTTTACTAGTTGTACCAGAAGGAAAATCTGAAGAAGCTGTTACTCGATTATCTCGTGTAGGCTATGATAACACTTTAGGTTATCTGGAAGGTGGTATAGACGCTTGGAAGGCTTCAGGAAAAGAAATCGATTCTTTAGAGTCTATCTCTGCTAAAGAATTCGAAAAGAGAGCTAACACATCAGAATTAAATGTTCTAGATGTACGAAAAGACGGTGAATATAAGAGCATGCATTTAGAAAATGCTCAGCATTTTGCACTAGATTATATCAACAATCAAATGGACCAAATAGATAAGGATAAAACTTATTATGTACATTGTGCAGGTGGCTATCGTTCTGTTATTGCTGCTTCTATCCTAAAAGCAAGAGGTTACCATAATTTGGTAGACATCGCTGGTGGATTTGGTGCTATTAAGGAAACAAGTTTACCTAAAACCGATTTTGTTTGTCCATCAACACTTTAAAACTCTTTTATTATGAAAAAGAACATGGGAAGTTTAGACAAAGGCATTAGAATTGTAATTGCTATTGCCATAGCCTTATTGTATTATTTTAATGTTATTGAAGGCACATTAGCTTATGTATTAATGGCATTGGCTATTGTTTTCTTACTGACAAGTTTTATTAGTTTCTGTCCGCTTTATTTACCTTTTGGATGGAATACCTGTAAACGCAAATAATTACAAAATGAAGAATACGACTATACAAGTACAAAATCTAAAGTGTGGAGGTTGTGCTAATACTATATTAACGCAATTATCTAAAGTAGAGGGCATATCTGATGTTTTAGTAAATAATGACACAGATGAAGTAAGTTTTAATTACACTTCAGAAGAAGAATTTGATGCTGTAAAAACAAAACTTTCAGATTTAGGATATCCTATGGTTGGTGAACAAAACTCTCTTCCTAAAAAGGCTAAATCTTTTGTTAGTTGCGCTGTTGGAAGAATGACAAAATAAAAAAATCCCTCAACTTGAGGGATTTTTTTTATACTATTTCTGCACTAAGACCTGCTTGCAATAATTTAGAGCATCTTGGCTTTAAATCTTCATATTCACCTGTTTTTACAGTACATTTACCTTTGTAATGCACTATTATAGAACATTGCTCTGCTTGTTCTGGTGTGTGGTCGCATGCATAAATAAGCGTATCTATTACATGATCAAACGTATTCACATCGTCATTAAATAAAACAATCTCATTTTGTTTCAGTACTTCTTCTTCAAGGAGTAATTCTTCAGATAATTTTTCTTTCGTCATAACTACAAACGGATTTGAGGATTTCTCGTTTTTACTACACTAATTTATGAATTTTAACGATACCCAATCACCTCTTTTTATTGTTTCTTTCAATTTTAACATGTGCTTGTTACATAAATCTTCAAGCAACGGAATGTCTTCTTCATAAAAACCACTTAAATACAGCTCTCCGTTACTGTTTAGGCATTTAACATACGTAGGTATATCTGCTAATAGAAT
>JASBSE010000498.1 GCA_030149115.1 Winogradskyella sp.
GTGTGGTCCTCCAATTACAAATTTTCCGGTTGGATTGATGTGATATTTAATATCATCTGTAAATAATGGTTTAATATGGTCTGGCACTTTTGCTACAACACGTGGTATTAAAATCTCAACAATATCTTTTCTGATTTTTGCAAGCATAGCTTCATCCGTATCAAAATCATCGTGTTGTGTAGAAACCACAATCGCATCGATTCGCTGAGGTGTGTTGTCATCACTATATTCAATAGTTACCTGACTTTTAGAATCTGGTCTTAAGTAAGTAATATCTTTGTTTTCGCGACGTAATGCAGCCAGTTCTTTAAGTATCAAATGAGAAATGTCTAGTGCTAGAGGCATGTAATTATTAGTCTCATTGGTAGCATAACCAAACATCATTCCTTGGTCTCCTGCTCCTTGTTCTTCTTTGCTAGCTCTGTCAACACCTCTGTTAATGTCTTCTGATTGCTCGTGTATAGCAGAAATTACTCCGCAAGAGTTACCGTCAAACATGTACTCTCCTTTGGTATATCCAATCTTGTTAATGGTATCTCTTGCTATTTGCTGTACATCGAGGTAGGTATTAGATTTTACCTCGCCTGCTAATACAACTTGACCTGTAGTTACTAAAGTTTCGCAAGCTACTTTAGACTCTGGATCAAAGGCTAAAAAATTATCAATTAATGCGTCACTAATTTGATCTGCAACTTTATCTGGATGTCCTTCTGAAACACTTTCAGAAGTAAATAAATATGGCATAAATCCTATATTTTAGTTTATTATTTCGAAAAATATGAGATTGCTTGGTCGCTAGAGAAGTCGTAAACTTAACTGCTTTAGCATTTTTGTTCAAACTGAATGGATTTCAGTTTAAGAGGTTGCAATCAGACAAATTTTTCCTCTTTGTAAATCCTGGCAAAAATAGAGATTAAATTTAAGATAGAGCATCTTGAAATGATAATGAAATCTTAAAATAGTAAAAATGATATCATTTCAGTTTGTTTTTTAATTGGCTTAACAGCAATAAGCACAGTGGTTTTGAAATGTTTTTTGGGTTCTGAGTTTTGTTAAATATTTAAAAAATTTTGAGAATTATTTTGAATTTAAATTTTTGTATCGCAATATTTGTGCTCACAAAGTTCAAAAACTTACTGAAATGTTATCAAGAAAGGTGGAGGGAATAGACCCTGTGAAGCCTTAGCAACCCTTAGACTTACTAAGAAGGTGCTAAATTCTACTTGAGCACGCAAATCATTTCTTGCAGGTTCGGATAGATAACTCAAGACCAATTACTCATCTGTAATTGGCATTTTCTTTATAACATTTTTCTATTAAGTACGCTTCTCAAAGAGGCTTATTTGGCTTTTGGTTTAATTATTTATTAACTCAAAAACTTAGAAAAATGAGTACACAAAAATTTGCAACAAAAGCGTTGCACGCAGGACACGATGTAAAAAACAATGGCGGAACTAGAGCAGTTCCTATTTACCAAACCACTTCGTACGTATTTGATGATGCTGATGATGCAGCAGGACGTTTTAATCTTTCTGTTCCAGGATTTATTTATACGAGATTAAATAATCCTACAAACGATATTTTAGAGCAGCGACTTGCTGATCTTGAAGGAGGTATTGGTGCAGTAGCTACAGCATCTGGTACAGCTGCTATTTCAACAACGCTACTAACCTTGTTAAGAGCAGGAGATCACATTGTAGCGTCGAGTAGCCTGTATGGAGGAACGTATAATCTGTTGAGCGTAACTCTGCCAAGACATGGTATAACAACCACATTCGTAGATCCTTCGAATCCGGAAAACTTTAAAAATGCTACTCAAGAAAATACCAGAGTATTTTTTGTTGAGTCTCTTGGAAATCCAAAGTTAGACGTTTTAGATATTGAAGCAATTTCTAATGAAGCCAAAGCATTCAAGGTGCCATTAATTGTAGATAATACAGTTGCTACGCCTTATTTATTAAACCCAATTGAATATGGTGCTAATATTGTAATTCACTCGCTAACAAAGTACATCAACGGCAACGGAACTTCTCTCGGTGGTGTAATTATAGATGCAGGTACATTTGATTGGACTAACGGAAAATTCCCTGAATTTACGGAGCCTTCACCTGGTTACCACGGCTTAGTATATAGTGAAGCTCTTGGGTCAGCAGCCTTTATTGCAAAGATTAGAGTCGAAGGTTTAAGAGACTATGGTGGTGCATTAAGTCCTTTTAATGCATTTCAAATCATTCAAGGGTTAGAAACCTTAGAATTACGTATAAAAAAGCATAGTGAAAATGCACTTCAGCTTGCAAAATGGCTACAAGAACAACCAGAAGTTACATGGGTAAATTATCCTGGTTTAGAAACTAGTAAATACAAAGTTCTAGCAAAAAAATACTTGCCAAAAGGACAAAGTGGAATTGTAACTTTTGGTGTAGATGGTGGTTACGAAGCCGCAAAAATAATAGCAGATAAAACCAAGTTATTCTCATTGTTGGCCAATATTGGTGATACTAAGTCTTTAATTATTCATCCCGCAAGTACAACGCATCAGCAATTAAGCGATGATGCGCAAGAAAGTACAGGAGTGACCAAGGATTTAATAAGATTATCAGTTGGTCTTGAAAATATAGAAGACCTAAAAGCCGACTTAAAGGAAGCTTTTCAATTGGTAAAAACCCCACAATTAGTTTAATCTCTTTTTGTATAGTGTTGTTCAATCAGACTGAGTGAATTTTTTCACTCGGTTTGATTTTGAAATCATGATTGAAGAATCAAAAGAAATGTAATTATGAGCGTTCTCAAATTTATAGAACTAGATCATTTTGAGTTGTGCAGTGGCAGAAACATTAGCCTTAGATTGTCATATCAGTTATTTGGAAAGCCATTAGGAAACAATCCAATAGTATTGGTAAATCATGCCTTAACAGGAAATTCGCAAGTTACTGGAGAAAATGGTTGGTGGAATGATGTTGTCGGTAAGGGTAAGGTTATAGATACTGAAATCTATACGGTTTTAGCGTTTAACTGCCCAGGAAATGGTTTTGGTGGTATAGAAGAGTCTTTTTTAGAGTTTTATAAAGAGTTTACAGCAAGAGATATTGCGCGTATTTTTTCAGAAGGATTAAATCGTTTAAATATTAGTGCTTTATATGCTATCGTTGGAGCATCTGTTGGAGGTGGTATTACTTGGGAGTTGGCAGCATTACGACCAAATTTGGCAGAATATGTAATACCAATAGCTACAGACTGGAAATCTACAGACTGGGTAATTGGTAATTGTTTTATTCAAGATGAAATTTTAAATCATTCCTCTCAACCTTTGTTTGATGCCAGATTGCATGCTATGACGTTTTACAGAACGCCAGAATCTTTTGCTTCAAAATTCAAAAGAGAAAAACAACGAAAAGATGCTTTTAAAATTGAAACTTGGTTAGAGCATCATGGAGAAAAACTAGAAG
>JASBSE010000460.1 GCA_030149115.1 Winogradskyella sp.
AGTCAGGCGGATAAGGATATTACAATGAAGTTAAAAACAGCTGCACAGAGTTTAGATATAAAAGTTTTAGATCATTTAATTATAACTGAGAAAGCGTATTTTAGTTTTGCAGATGAGGACATTCTTTAATTTAAAATACTAACGGTAACTGAGTACTGCAAAGTTGAAATATGTTATTAGTTTATACACATAAAATTACACCTCGATTAAAGTTTACTTTCAAGCATATTTGTAAACGTATTTTAGACTTAGATGTAAAATTTACCTCTAAGGTTGAAGATTTTATAGCACATGATAGTCTTAAAATGTCTTACACCAAACAACCCTTAAGTAACGAGTTGTTTGTGCGTAGCCACAATTTATTGTTTGAAAGTGGCATTTCAGATTTAGATATTAGTGTTCAGCAATGGGAAAATACTAAAGGTTTTTTCCCAACAGGTGAGCGTAGTGATTTAGCTTTTGATATTTTTGCTGCATCATTTTATTTGTTAAGCAGGTATGAAGAATATTTGCCACATGTAAAGGACGATTTTGGTCGATTTATGGCTAAAGAAAGTTTAGCCCACAAGCACAGATTTCTTAATCAACCTGTCGTAGATATTTGGGCTTATATGCTAAAAGACGTATTGCAAGAACGTTTCCCAGAATTTATTTTTTCTAATCGAAAGTATAACGTGCAACCAATTATAGATGTACCGATGACCTTCTACTTTAGGAAAAAAGGATTATTGCGTACAATTGGAGGTACTCTGGCAGATATCGGTAGATTTAGATTTAAGCAATTATATCAGCGCTACTCTGTTTTAATGGGTTTTAAAAGAGATCCTTATGATACATTTAAGTGGATTATAACCAAACAAAAGCAATGCGATTTTAAATTCATGGTTTTGTTTTTAATCGGTGATTATTCTACTTATGATAAAAATATTAGTATTAACAAAAAGGAATTTGTATCTCTCATAAAGTCTGTTGCAGATTATTGTAATGTAGGTATTAAAGCATCTTATTTTGCATTAGAAGACATTTCTATTTTAAAGAAAGAAAAGCTGAAAATGGAAGCTGTAATCAATAGAGATTTACAGGCGGTAAGACATTCTTTTTCAAAGCTAAACCTTCCTCAGTCTTATAGAAATTTGGTTGAGTTAGAGATCCATCAAGATTATACTATGGGTTATATAGACACGCTTGGTTTTAGGGCAGGTACATGTACACCATTTCAGTTTTATGATCTCGATTTTGAGGTGCAGACACCATTGCAAATTAATCCGTACCACTGTTTAGATTTTGCGTTATTAAAGTATCAATCAGAGTTAGATAAAAAAGAACATTTGCAAAAGCTAATTAAAGAAGTTAAAGAAGTTAATGGTACATTTACACCTGTATTTCATAACTATACATTTAGTAATATAGAACGTTGGGAGGGCTTTAGATCGCTTTTCACATTAATATTAGACTCGGTAGATGAGGGATAAAATAAAGCATGTTTTTTTTGATTTAGATCATACACTTTGGGATTTTGATAAAAATTCAGGATTAACATTTGAGAAGATTTTTAAACTCAATAATCTAGATGTAGAACTTTCAGAATTTCTCGAAGTTTATGAGCCAATAAATTTAGAATACTGGAAGCTCTACAGAGAAGAAAAAGTTACCAAACAAGCGTTGCGATATGGTAGGTTGAAAGATGCTTTTGATGCCATAAATGTCGAAGTAGAAGATGATATGATAAATCATCTGTCTGTTGCTTATATAGATCATCTTACCACTTTCAATCATTTGTTTGACGGTACAGTAGAGATCTTGAATTATTTAAAGGATAAATATGAACTACATATAATTACTAATGGTTTTGAAGAGGCACAAGAACGTAAAATGCACAATGCGAACATAAAAAGTTACTTTAAGACCATAACTAATTCTGAAATGGTTGGTGTGAAAAAGCCCAATCCTAAAATTTTTAATTTTGCATTAGATAGTGCAAAAGCCAACTCTACCGAAAGTGTTATGATTGGTGACAGTCTTGAGGCTGATATAGAAGGTGCTCACAATATTGGTATGGAAACCATTTATTTTGACTACCGAAATTTGAAAAATTCTAATGGATTTAAAAGAGTAACAACTTTAAAGTCTATAGAAACTTATCTTTAAAAGAAAATTATGAAAAATAGAATAACAATTTTAGCGCTTTTTTTGTGTATTGGATTTTCAGCTTTGGCGCAGAAGAATATTAACAACTATAAATATGTCATTATACCTTTGAAATATGATTTTTTAGAAGAAAACAATCAGTATAGACTTAATACTTTAACCAGATACTTATTTAAGCAAAAAGGTTTTGAAGTTTATTTTGATGAAGAAAAATTTCCTGAAGAATTAAATAAGGATAGATGTAAAGCATTATTTGCTGATGTAGAAAAGGGAAAAGGAGGTCTTTTTTCAACAAAAGTGGATATAGTGCTTAAGGATTGTTTTGGTAAAGAAGTATTCAGAACCGAAACAGGATCTAGTAGAGAAAAAGATTTTAAAAAAGCATATAGTGAAGCTATAAAAGAAGCATTTTCTTCAATAGAGTTTATGGATTATGAATATCAACCTTTAGAAGAAAAGGTAGAAAAGGATGATGAAGAAGTTATTGAGAGTGCTGTAGATATTAATGAAGTTGAAACTAAGACAGAAGAGGTAGAGGTATCAACTGAAATAGTTGAGGTGAAAACAGAAACAAACAATACAACCCTCTATGCGCAAGAAAAGCCTTATGGCTATCAAGTTGTAGATGCAACACCTAAAGTGGTGATGCATTTATTTAGTACATCTGTTCAGAATATCTTTTTAGTTAAAGATAAAAATGCGATAGTCTACAAAGAAGATGGCTTTTGGTACTACTCAGAAAATAACGGAGAACTAAAAGAACCAAAAACTTTAGATATTAAGTTCTGAAATCAATACCCATATTTCTCTTTCCAACGCGCTTTTAAAAATTGACGTTGGGCATTTTCACGAGTATTATTTCCTGGATTGTAGAGTTGGGTGTTCTTAATTTCATCAGGTAAAAACTCATGCTCAGCAAAGTTGTTTTCGTAATTGTGAGCGTACTTGTATTCATCGCCATAACCGAGTTCTTTCATCAGTTTTGTTGGAGCATTTCTAATAGATAAAGGAACTGATAAATCACCTGTTTCTTTGACTAGTTGTTGTGCTTTATTAATAGCATCATATGCAGCATTGCTTTTAGGAGAGCTTGCTAAATACGTAGCACATTGACTCAAGATAATTCGAGATTCTGGATTACCAATTACAGAAACAGCCTGAAAAGTATTGTTGGCAATAACCAAAGCTGTTGGGTTGGCATTACCAATATCTTCGCTGGCTAAAATTAACAAGCGTCTGGCAATGAATTTTACATCTTCACCA
>JASBSE010000564.1 GCA_030149115.1 Winogradskyella sp.
GTGAACTCCGTTTTCTTTGTGAATAATAATGCATACGAATTATAATTATCATCAATCAAAATACATTATGAAACCAATTAAATCCTTATTTCTAAGTCTATTTGTTTTAATAGCTATATCAGCTTGTAAACAAAACGAAACTAAAGAAACCACACCAGAATTTAAAGTTGATTTTGAAAAATTCACTTTAGATAATGGCTTACAAGTTATACTACATGTAGACCGTTCTGACCCTGTTGCAGCAGTAGCATTAACAGCACATGTAGGTTCCGCAAGAGAAAAGGAAGGTCGTACTGGTTTTGCTCACCTTTTTGAACACTTATTATTTTTAGAGTCCGAAAACTTAGGTAAAGGAGGGCTTGACCAAATGAGTGCGCGTATTGGAGGTTCTGGAGCTAATGGTTCTACAAACAGAGATAGAACTAATTACTTTCAAACCGTACCAAAAGATGCCTTAGAAAAAATGATTTGGGCAGAAGCCGACAAACTCGGTTTCTTTATCAACACCGTTACTGAACCTGTTTTAGCAAAAGAAAAACAAGTCGTTAAAAACGAAAAACGTCAACGTGCAGACAATCAACCTTACGGTCATAATTTTGCTGTCATCAACAGTAATCTTTATCCTGAAGATCACCCTTATAGTTGGGAAGTTATAGGCTCGCTTGAAGATTTACAAAATGCTACTTTAGAAGACGTTAAAGAGTTCTTTAGACGCTGGTATGTACCAAACAATGTTACATTAACAATTGCTGGAGATATTGATGTAGAACAGACCAAAGCTTGGGTTAAAAAATATTTTGATGAAATTCCAAGAGGCGAAGCTATTCCTAAACTAGAAAAACAACCTGTAGCTTTAAAGTCTTCAAAGCGTTTATTCTACGAAGACAATTTTGCCAGAGCACCACGACTCACCATAACTTGGCCAGGTGTACCAGAATACGATAAGGATTCTTACGCATTAAGTGTACTTACAAGCTATTTATCAAGTGGAAAAAAAGCCCCATTAAACAAAGTTCTCATCGATGATGAAAAGCTTACTGACAATGTATCATTTTATCAATATAACTCAGAATTAGCAGGACAACTAATGCTCTCTGTAACAGCATTTGATCAAACCGATTTAAACACCGTTTCATCTGCTATAAAAAACGGATTAAAAGATTTTGAACTAAATGGTATTTCTGAAAAAGATCTGAATCGAATAAAAGCAGGACAAGAAACAGATTTCTATCAAGGCTTATCTAGTGTTTTAGGAAAAGGGTTTCAATTAGCGCAATACGAGATTTTTGCTGGTGATCCAGGTTTTATTAATCAGGATGTTAAAAACATACTTGCGGTAACACCAAAAGATGTAATGCGTGTTTATAACAAATACATAAAAGACAAGAATTTTGTAGCAACAAGTTTTGTTCCTAAAGGACAAAAGAATTTGGTATTAGACAACTCTCAACTAGCTACCATTAAAGAAGAAAAAATCATTGAAGGAGCTGAGGAAACCTTTGATGCTAGTATAGCTGCTACTTACGAAAAAACACCAAGCAGCTTCGACAGAACTGTAGAACCGCCTTATGGTCCAAGTCCTGAGTTAAACATTCCAAAAGTGTGGAAAAAAGAATTGAAATCTGGTATTAAGGCTTATGGTATAGAAAATAATGAAGTGCCTTTAGTACAATTTGAAATACAAATTGCAGGCGGCTTGCTATTAGAAAATAAAGACATAGTTGGTGTCTCTAATCTTTTGGCAGAATTAATGACAAAAGGCACAAAAAACAAAACAACGGAAGAACTTGAGAATGCTATAGAAAGCATCGGAGCAAGCATTTATACTTATGCCACTGAAGAAAATATTACGATTTCGGGCACTACACTTTCAAAGCATTTTGATAAAACCATGGATTTAGTTGCTGAAATACTATTAGAGCCACGTTGGGATGAAACAGAGTTTGAACTTTTAAAACAAAGCACCATTAGCAGTATTCAACGTAGCAAAGCTAACCCTAATAGTATTGCTTCTGATGAATTTTCAAAATTGCTATATGGAAACAATAACATTTTAGCCTTCAATAACAGAGGTACTGAAGCGTCAGTTAAAAGTATTAACCTAATTGATTTAAAAGATTATTACAATAAAAACTTATCACCACAACTTACCAATTTTCATGTTGTAGGTGCTATTTCAGAAACTGATGTTATTAAAGCTTTAAACAAAATAGACGCAACTTGGGAACCAAAGAACGTCGCTATTCCTGAATTAGCAATGCCTTTATACCCTGAAAAGTCAACGGTATACTTTTATGATGTACCTGGTGCAAAACAATCTGTAATCCGTTTTGGATATCCTGCACTAAAAGCTACACACAAAGATTATTATCCTGCTTCAGTAATGAATTACCGTTTGGGTGGAGGAAGTTTTGCTTCTCAACTCACACAAGAATTAAGAGAAAGTAAAGGTTACACCTATGGTATTCGCTCGCGTTTTGATGGTACTGCTAACAAAGGAGAATTTGTAATAAGCAGTGGTGTGCGTAGTAATGTGACTTACGAATCCGCAGCTTTAGTAAAAGAAATTCTAGAGAATTATGGTAAAAACTATAATGATGAGGACTTAGAAGTTACTAAAGGTTTTACCATAAAAAGTAGTGCCAGAGCTTTTGAAACTTTAGGTGCAAAACTGAATATGCTCACAAATATTAGTAATTATGGTTACAATGATAAATACGCTAAGCAGCAAGAAGAATTGGTTAAAGCTATGACCGTAGAAGACATAAAAGCTTTAGTTGAAAAATACATTAAACCTAACCAAATGATTTATTTAGTAGTTGGTGATGCTGAAACACAACTAGACAAATTGGAGGCTTTAGGTTTTGGAAAACCTGTGTTATTAAACCCAAATAAAATTTTAGACTAAAAACAAAAGAACTATGAAACTCGGAGCATTTTCAGTTAGCCTAGCCGTAAAAGATATTAAAGCCTCAAAAGCATTTTATGAAACTTTAGGATTTAAAGTTTTTGCCGGTGATTTAGAGAGAAACTACCTTATCATGAAAAACGAATCCACTTTAATTGGTTTGTTTCAAGGTATGTTTGAAAACAATATTTTAACCTTTAATCCTGGATGGGATCAAGATGCCAATACGTTAGAAAATTATGATGATGTTAGAGCAATTCAAAAACATCTAAAATCTAATAATATCACTCTGACTTCTGAAGCCGATGAATCCACAAATGGACCATCGAGTTTAGTGGTTTTAGATCCTGATGGTAATGCAATTTTGATAGATCAACACATTTAAATTATGACTTGGGAAGATGCACTAAAAATTTACGATGATATTGTAGAAGCATGTAGTGGATTTGAACGTAAGGGCAAAAAGATGATATATACCTCATCTAATGGTTATATGTTCACGTTACTTAATAAAGCTGGCGAAATTGGTATTCGGCTACCAAAAGAAGAAGCTATTAAGTTTATGGAAAAATATAACACAGGTCATTATTATTCTTATGGTGCAAAAATGAAGGATTATGTCTTAGTACCAGAATCTCTTTGGATCGAAAAAGATATAATGGTCAGTTATTTTGAACAAAGCTTTTCTTTTGTCAACAGCTTACCACCTAAATAAATATTATTATAATTTAAAACAGAGCTTTCTCCATACCATAAAACGGATATTCGCGTTCTGGAAAGTAAATCTCACCTCGGATAAAATAGTCTCTTCTTTTGTAAAACTCTACAACACGTTTATTTTGACTATAAGCATCTAACCTAATAGATGTAAAGTTATTTTGCTTTGCATATTTTTCCGCGAAATCCATCAAAAGTTTAGCGTAACCTCTTTTTTGACTCTTTGGATGAATAACCAACCTGTGTATTACTAAAACCTTAGTTTCATTAAACTGCCAATCAACAGCCTTATATTCTGCCTCTTGATCTTCACTAATATTTATAGCTCCAATGATTTCATTGTTGCTTTTCAAGACATATAACACATCGCTTTCAATATCATTCCCAATGATTTGGCGTGTCGGATAATTGTCGGTCCATTGATAAATATTATTATCTTCTAAGGCTTCTTTTGCAGCCTTATAGATTTTGAACAGACTATCTAAATCTGATGCATTTCCTTTTTCAATAGTGAGCTGTTCTTTTTCTGACCACTCTGTTTCAAAATCATAAATAATAATACCTTGATTTGTTGCATCTAATTGAGAAACCAATTCACCTTTTGCATTCCAAACGGTACTCTGCCCTGCACTTACAAAATCATCACAAGCTCCAATACAATTAACCATCATAATTGGCAAACCTTGAGCCTTTGCCATTTTGGAAAAAAATTCACTTGCTTCTTCAATACCTTTTTTTGACTTGGCTACACTAGCTATGTAAATATCTACTCCTTTCTGGATTGTATTTACAAAATGGTCTTCTTGAAGAGTTTCATAACAAATACCCAAAGCTATTTGGTTTGCTTTTATGGTAAGCATGGTTTGCTTATAACCTGCTAAAAAATAAGGTTCTTCATCTTGATGAAGTAATTGTTTAGAGTAAACGTCTCTTTCTTTATTAGGCTGAAAAATAAGCAAGCTTATATTAATTCCATTTGTTGCATTTGTTGGCATACCTACACATACAACCACTCCATGTTCGCTAGACAACTTCTGAAACGGTTCAAAGATGTTATCATCTACTTTGGTGGCCAATGTTTTGGCCAATTTAGGTTCGTAATTAGTAATAGATAACTCAGGAAATATGATAAGGTCTGCTTTGTATACTATCGCTCGCTCAACGAATTTTAAGTGATTAGCAATATTATCTTGAATATTACCTGCTTTGGATTGAGTTTGAGCTAAGCAGATTTTCATAAGTTAAATAGCGTCTTTTCCATTAAAAAACTTAAGGATCGTATCTTCTTCTAAAATAGATTCTGTATATTCTATAATGGTTTCGGAAGTTAAAACTGGACTTTTAACTTGTAATGATTGAAATGTTTCATCTTTTTGAGGTGCGATGAGTATAGTTTTTCCAAAATTAAGATTGAATAATCTTGTATTTATAATAGCATAGGATTCACCTTCAGCAGTATCAAAAGCAAAATAATCTATAGTATTACTTTTCGTCTTAACAAAGCCTTGCCCAACATAATCTGGATGATTTCTGGATATGGCTATACTTTTGTTTAAATTATAATTTTCAGTATCTAAAGTGTCTGTTAGCACCAAAAGTTGAAAAAACACTTCATTACCTTTATCATCTAATCTTTCTTTGTTTATTTCGTTTTTCGAAACAAAAAAGCTATTCATTACAACAGTTTTATTTCCTGCTTTAAAGTCTTCATTTGTATTACCTAAACCTTTAAAACTTCCATCTCCTAAAAGCTCATATTTAGGGACTGGAAAAACACCAAGCTCAAAAGGACCGAGTCCACTAACACCAATTAATAGTTTATCGTTATTAAGCATTTCGTTGTCCCAAGTTGTAGAATCATTTCGATTATTTAGATACTGTTCTCTCTTTTGCTGATTCCAACCTGTTTTAACTATATTACTTTCTACATTAGAAGTTTTATCTACATTGCTACAACCAAGTATTATAAGAGATAGAATTACAACTATATTTTTCATGATTTTAATATAATACAAAATCATTATTCTTTCAGAAAAAATATTTTCTATATCAGATTGAACATATTACTCTTCCGTCAATTAATAACAAAAATCAAAAAAGCTAGAATCGAATAAAATACTATTAGAAACAATTCTAGCTTATTTTTTTCCAGAAACTTAATCATTCAAATTATTGTATCGAATAATTTTCTAACCTCTTTTCTGCAAATGGCGTTTGATCTGACATATAAGACATGGTACTCAAAACCTCCCCTTTTCCATCTTCTCTATAAATATGATCTAAAGAGTTTGATACGTTTCCATCTAGATCTTTTAAATAATAATTATTATCATAACAAGTAAAACTCCCTGCATTGGTCACAATATTTTCATCTGTAGCTGATAATGTAAGGTAGTATGCAAGTCCTATATCTAAAGTGTCTACAAAATATTCTTCATTGTCGCTATTGTTATACTTTATTAGACCGATTTCGTCTATTAGAAACCCTAATGAATCCCTTAATGTATAGTTTCTTTCTTCATTATTTGGAAGCGAACTATAAATACCGTCATTACCTGTTACTATATGTTTAAAGTTATAATAGGTTTCATTGTTTACTAGGATAGTTTCTGTAATTTCAACGGTTTCCGTTACTGATGTTGGCAAAAAATTGTTTGTAACATTATCCTTTAGATAATATTTATATTCCCAAGAGTTTCCGACCGTTAAGGCATAGAAATTACTTGTCTGTTGATTTGAATCACTTTCTTCAGAGCTACAAGAATAGTTCAAGATTAAAACTAATAGGATAATAAAACATTTTTTTGTCTTTTTCATAGCATTTATTTTTAATTAATGATTATTTTTCTAACTACTGTGCCTCTATCAAAATTGAGTTTTAGGATATAAATACCACTTGCAAAAGTGCTTGTAGATATCGTACTTTCTTTTCCTCTCACTATTTCTATTCCTGAAATTGAATACATAGTATAATCTTGAAGTTGTAGACTTTGGTTTGAAATAATTTTTAAAGCATCAGTAGCGGTAACAACTTTAACAGTGTCTGCAAACTCAAACTCATCTATGCTTAAAGCATCTTCTGTAACTGGATTAAAACCTGTCCATAAAGCACCAGGATCGGTAACATAAGCTCCCATTGTACCTGCTGGAATGTGTAAGTGAATAGTACTACGAGCCTGATTAAAAGTATCTGAGTTGGGCGCACTACTTGTAGAAATTGTTGGAGGTACCATGCCTTGACAATAAATATTTGTAATAGCATCAGTCCCGCCAAAACCACCAAATGCAACAACACCAATATTGGTGACACTCGCAGGTATAGTTATGTCATTTAGAGGACAAAAACGAAAAGAAAAGTCTCCAATAGTAGTAAGATTATTTCCTAACACAAGATTCGTCAAGTTTTGGCTATTAGCAAAGGCACCATCGTCAATGTTAATAACACTATCGGGAATTGTAAGCGTTGTTATATTATTGATAGAGAATGCACCTACTCCGATATAAGTAATTGTATTTGGTAAAGTTACACTCGTTAAATTATTGGGATCATTTATATTATTGGAAGCAAAAGCATAATTTCCTATTTCTGTAACGGTATAGGTT
>JASBSE010000572.1 GCA_030149115.1 Winogradskyella sp.
GTCATTCCAATTGTTAATAGACAAAGCAATCAAAATTCCAATAACCACAAGCACTATTTCCCCAATCGCATAAATCAGATATTTACTGAATTTATTTTCAGTCAGCATTTTTTGTCTAATTTTCCTAAAGAATTTTATCATTGGTTAGCGTTTTCTGATAATGAAGCACAACGGTTAGATAAGGTCAGTTAATAATTGACTTTATCGAATGATAAGCGAAGTTCGTATTTTTAAAGTGAAAAGTCAATACGTAAACACACGTATTTTTTACAAAGCCTTATTTTTGCAGTCTAAATCTTAGCTTTTTGAAACTCAAATCATCAGAACTTAAAACCTTTTTAGACGAGAAAGTCCAGCTTTACAATAACCCAAAATTTATTGAGAGCGACCCAATACAAGTACCACATCAATTTTCTAAAAAAGAGGATATTGAGATTGCTGGGTTTTTAACCGCTACCATTGCTTGGGGAAATCGTAAAAGCATTATTAAAAATGCCAATAAAATGATGGTTCTGTTAGACCATGCACCTTATGAGTTTGTAACCCAACACCAAGACTCAGATTTAGAGGCTTTGCAGTCGTTTGTACACAGAACGTTTAATGGTGATGATTTTATACAGTTTATAAAAAGTCTGCAACATATCTACAAAGCGCATGATGGTTTAGAAACTGTTTTTTCAAAACACGCTGAGCCTAACTCATTACAGCAAAGCATCCACGAGTTTAAAAAACTGTTTTTTGAGATTCCGCATTTAGAGCGTACCAAAAAGCATGTGAGTGACCCTCTTAAAAAGTCTGCTGCCAAGCGTATTAATATGTACTTGCGTTGGATGGTACGTAACGATAATGCAGGTGTGGATTTTGGTATTTGGGATAGCCTCTCTCCTGCTCAACTCAGTTGTCCTTTGGATGTGCATTCTGGTAATGTTGCCCGGAAGTTAGGCTTACTAAAACGCAAACAGAATGATGCTAAAGCCTTAGCAGAATTGGATGTAAACTTACGTAAGTTAGACCCAAACGATCCTGTAAAGTATGATTTTGCATTGTTTGGCTTGGGTGTTTTTGAGGGGTTTTAAATTCCTGCGAAGGCAGGAATCTCTTAATTATGAAGTTAAATAAATTAGATTCTGAAACGAGTTCAGAATGACAAAACTGTATAATGCTAAAAAAGGCTTCCAATTAGGAAGCCTTTTTTTGTATTATGAGATTCCTGCTTTCTCAGGAATTTGGGTTACCCTTTTAACCAAGCTTGTCTTAAAGCTTTTTGTGCTTCAGTAGCGTTTTCATCTTCTACCAAAGATTCACTTTTAGCAGTTGCTTTACCTAAAGTACCTTTTAAAACAATAGCCTCACCATTACGCTCTAAATCTAAGCTGTACTCCTGGCCTTCTTGCCAGCCATACATACCACCAATAACTTGCTGTGCATTTTCTAGCGTTAAATCTTTACCGTTTACTTTTTTGATAATATCACCAGCTTGCACACCTTGAGATGCCCAGAACGAATTCTGTAATGCCATTGGCGAAAAGAAAATACCTTTGTTTGGATCACCATCAAAAATGATGTTTTGTCCACCTGCAAAAATGTAGTTTGTTGGTACTTCAGTTTCACCCAAGGTTAAACCAACCATTTCAAAAAACTCGTTATAGTTAATTGGTACATCACCTTCAACATGTGTTTTTAAGAACTCGCCAACGCTAGGATATGTCATTTCAGTAATCTCTGCAATGATTTTGTCATCATCAAAAGGTTTTTCTTTACCGTATTTAGCAGACAATTCTTTCATTAAAGACAACATGCTTCTATTACCATCGCTTTCTTTTCGCATTAAAATATCGATACACATACCGATTAAAGCCCCTTTCATGTATACATTATAGTAATTATGTGCATATGGCTCTTCTAGTACATTTTCACTCATTACAGTAAAACTCATGGCATCATCCAAATTTTTAGATGTTGCTATTTTACCCATCATAGTGCTGTAAAAATCAGTTGGCTCAATTAAACCTTCATAAACCTGAAAGTGTTGTGCAAAATACTCAGTTACACCTTCGTACATCCATAAATGCTTAGAGAATGTTGGTTTGTTATAATCGAAATAATGTACATCTTCTGAGTGTACAGATAATGGAGTTACAATATGAAAGAACTCATGCGCTACAACATCTATAATAGACGCTGCCAAGCCTTCTTTACTTGAAGATTCTGGTAACACCACTACTGTAGATGTGTGGTGCTCTAAAGCTCCCATACCTTTTGGTGCTGTATCAGAACCGTCTGATAAGTATAAATAGATGTCGTAACGTGCTGTACTGTTAACATCACCTAAATACTTCTTTTGTGCCTGCATCATTTTATAAACCGTTTCTTTTTGGCTCGCTGCAGTATGCACTTTGTTTGGTGAAAATACACTTAGTACAATTTTAATGTCACCAACCATAAACTCTTCAACATCTAGCTTACCATACATCATTGGATTGTCAGTAATTTCAAAATAACGTTGTGCAAAATAACTGCTGGTTATAGACTTTCCGTCTGCACTAGACTTCATTCCTCTGTCTTCTAAAGCCGAAGTTCTTACAAAGGTTGCTGGTGCAGTAACATCTAAAGCGTATTGATTGTTCTTTAAAGAATCGAAATAACCAATAAATCCATGAAGATTTAATACATAATTGTCTTCTTCAATATTTGTTCCTGCTGGTGAGAATGGATTTTCACCACCTATGCCACCTGTAGATTCAATATCAAAAGTATCATTAACGTAATAGGTTAATTTATCTAAATTGGTAGCATCTGCAATCGTCCAAGTATTGGTATCTACTTTAGTTACTTCAAGCTCATTACCTTTATAATCTAAAGCCTTCATACCTTCTACGTACTTACCGAAATCACTAACAGAATATGTTCCTTGTACTACTCGAGGCAATCTGTACGTTACCGTTTCTGTGGTAAAACGACCAGGATTAATAGTTACTGGCACTTTATCATCTACCACTGCTGTTAAATCTAAAGCAGTTTCGATAGGATTATTAACTGCTAAATCATCTACTTTTGGCTTGGCTGAACCACAACCTACCAAAATTACACTTAAGCCCAAAACGGCTAAATAGTTCTTCATGAATATTTATTTAATTTTTTTACAAGACGCACAAATCTACAATCTGTTACCACTTTAAGTCTAAAGGTTTTGTTAAATTCGTAGCATGTCTCAGCCACTAGTCAGCATTTTAATTCCTTTTAAAAATACCGAAGCCTTTATTTCTGAATGTGTTACTTCTATCATTAGCCAAACTTACACCAATTGGGAAGCTATTTTTGTAGATGATCATTCTGATGATTCATCGTTTGCTATAGTTGAAAAATTTTCAAAAAACGACGACCGAATTCAAGTTTGCACCAACAAAGATGATGGTATAATTTCTGCACTCCAAACAGCCTTTAGTAACTGTAAAGGCACTTACATCACCAGAATGGATAGCGATGATATAATGACCAAAAACAGACTTGAAGTAATGCTGAACAGTCTTATAAAACATGGCAAACATCATCTTGCTGTTGGGCAAGTAAAGTATTTTAGAACTGACGGCATTAGCAATGGTTATGCACGCTACGAACGCTGGCTTAATGAGCTTACCGAAAAAGGAAATAACTATTCTGAAATTTACAAAGAGTGTGTAATCCCTTCACCTTGCTGGATGCTGCATCGTGATGATTTTTTAGCCTGTGAAGGTTTTGAGCCTAATCGTTATCCTGAAGATTATGATTTAACCTTTCGGTTTTACAGAGCAAAATATAAATGTATTCCTTGCGATAAAGTACTACTCCATTGGCGCGATTACAGTACACGAACTTCCAGAACACACGAGCATTATGCAGCAAATTACTTTTTAGATATAAAATTACACTACTTCCTAGAGCTAGACTACAAACCCGAAAGACCTTTAGTGGTTTGGGGCGCAGGAAAAAAAGGAAAAACTATAGCTAAGCTCTTAATTGAAAATGATATTTCGTTTTACTGGATTTGTAATAACAAAAAGAAAATAGGCAAAGAGATATACGGACAAGAGCTATTAAAATACAATCACATAGAAGAACTCAAACTTCCACAAAGTATTATTACTGTGGCTAATGAAGACGCACAAAAAGACATAAAACAGTATTACGAAAAGCTAAAAATGCAGTCTATGACTGATTATTTTTTCTTTTGTTAAATTTCTCAAAAGCTAACTCTAGTAATAAGACTTCGTTATCTATATTTGTTACTCATATATGAAGAAAATGAAACAAGCTCCATTCTTGATTATGCTTTTATTTGCTTTTGCAAGTAATTCTTATGGACAAGAAAGTGAATCTAACTTTACGGACGATTATTATTCTTCAAATTTTGAAATTTTATATTCTGTTGATACAGAGATGGCCTATTGTATTGCGCCAATTGTTGAAGAAAGACTAGTATCCGATTTGGCTGACACAACAAGTTTTTACAACCCTTTTAAAAAATTATCTGAATACATTTCTATAGAAACATCTTCTGATAGCTTAGTAAAAACCTACAGTTGGGATAGAATTAGTGGTGGAAGCTGGCATGATAATGCGTCTTATATTCAATTTAAAACCAAATCTGGAAAGATAAAATATAAAAGATTAGACTCTGGTAATGAACGAGAAACCGGTGAACCTACTGATGTTATAATCTATGACATTCATAATATTAAAATAAAAGATGAGTCTTACTATTTACTACTAGGTTGGGGAACTCATGGTGCCGGACTCCACCATAGCTTAGCACGAGTTTATAAAATTAAAGATGAAGAAGTCGTCTTGTGTGATTCTTTTTTTGACGGAAATAAATACATACAAGTGTATACAAACAGAATATTTAAAATCGATTTAAAGTACAACTCTGAAGCCAAAACGCTGTCACATAATCATTTTGAATACGACACATCTGCTGGATTTTACAAACCCAAAGAGGACAAAAAAATCTGGTTATTAGAAAATGATAAATTTGTTCTACAGAAATAAGTTAACTTAAAAAATTAAACACCAGGAATGCAGTTTAAACATCCCGAATTACTTTACGCACTTTTTTTACTGATAGTTCCTATACTTATTCATCTATTTCAGTTACGTCGTTTTCAGAAAGTACAGTTTACTAACGTCAAATTCTTAAAAGCTGTAAAACTACAAACCCGTAAAAGCTCTCAATTAAAAAAGTGGTTAACATTACTTACTAGAATGTTGTTGTTAGCTTGCGCCATTATTGCATTTGCACAACCATTTATACCAAATACTGAAGATTTTAATGAAGCACAAGAAACCGTTGTGTATCTGGACAATTCATACAGCATGCAGGCTACAGGCAAGAACGGGAGTTTGCTAAATGAAGCTATTCAGGATATGATAAACAACTTTCCTGAGGATGAAAAAATAAGTCTGTTTACTAATACACAGACCTTTAGAAACACAAGCTTAAAGGCTTTAAAAAATGATTTAATTCAATTAAAGCACTCGCCTACGCAACTAAATTATGATGCGCTTTTTATTAAAGGAAAAGAATTGTTTTCTAAAGACATATCTTCTTCCAAAAACCTTATTCTAATTTCAGATTTTCAGCAAAAAGACAATCCTGTTACGTTTGAAAGCGACAGTACTATTAACATTAAATTGGTTCAACCTAAATCTACATTAGTTTCTAATGTGAGTATAGATAGTGTTTATATTTCGAATTCTAATTCCGAAACTTTAGACTTAAATGTAAAACTATCCAATCAAAGTGAAGCTATTGAGAATATTACAGTTTCCTTATTTAATGATGACGTTTTATTAGCAAAAAATGCTGTTACCATAAGCGAAAGTTCTGAAGCTACATTTTCGGTTTCTAACAATGCAGTAATTAATGGAAAATTAGTGATTGAAGATGCAGGTTTGCAATACGACAATAGCTTTTATTTCAACATTAATGCTAAACCAAAAATTAAGGTCCTTGCCATAAATAAAAATACAGACGATAGCTTCTTAAAACGCATTTATACCGATGATGAATTTGAGTATAATTCTTTTAAAATAAACAACCTTAATTTCAATTTAATTCCAGACCAAAATTTAATTATTTTAAATGAGCTAGAGGCTATTTCTGATGCTTTAAAAACAGCTCTTGTTTCTTTTAAAACTGACGGAGGACACATCTTAACTATTCCTTCAAAAGAAATAAACTTAAACGCTTACAATCAATTATTTAAAACTATTAATTTACCTCAATACAATTCTCTAAGCAGTCAACAAAAACGTATCACAACCATTAACTATAATCATCCGCTTTTGGCTAATGCATTTTATTCTAAAGTTAGTAATTTTCAGTATCCAAAAGTAGAATCTTCATATAGCTTTTCTTCCAATGCCAATAGTGTATTGTCTTATGAAAATGGTAACGCTTTTTTAATAGGTAATAATGGTGTTTATTCGTTTTCGAGTGCCCTAAATGATGACAACTCTAACTTTAAAAATTCACCTTTAATAGTTCCTGTTCTATATAATTTAGGTAAGCAAAGTTTAAAGTTACCACAACTCTATTACTCTATAGGTCAACCAAATTCAATTGCTATAAATGCTGTACTTGGACAAGATGATATTTTAACGCTTGGCACGGATGAGAACACTGTAATTCCATTACAAAAAACGTTTAGTAAAACAGTGGTTTTAGAAACCGCAGATTACCCTGAAAATGCAGGTATTTTTACCGTTAAAAATGAATCTGAAGTATTACAAAACCTAAGTTTTAACTATAATAGAGAAGAAAGCAACTTAAGTTATTTAGACATTAAGAACAATACTAATGTTTCAGTAAACGAAAGTTTAGCCACAACAATAAACGACATAAAAAGTAGCTCAACTATTAATGCACTATGGAAATGGTTTGTTATTTTTGCGCTAGTATTTTTAATAATAGAGATACTTCTACTAAAATATCTTAAATGAACGCACTCATAAAATCTGCCACCATCGTTGATTCTAAAA
>JASBSE010000464.1 GCA_030149115.1 Winogradskyella sp.
TGCGAAAGTATTAAAAGGTTGTATCTTTGCAGCCGGGCAAGTCCTACACAACCAGCTCCTGCTTAATCCTCCAGGACGGGAACGTAGCAAAGGTACGCGGTCGTAGCGGTGTGATGTAGGTAGCTTGCCTTTTTTTATGCGCTAAAGTGAAAGCTCTTTTAAGTACAAAACATAACATATTCTTAAACTTTGTACTTTTAGCTTCAAAACATACATTTCATTATTATGTCTAAAGTTGTTTTAATAACCGGAGGATCTTCAGGAATAGGTAAATCGGTTGGAGAATTTTTGCAAGACAAAGGTTATAAAGTCTACGGAACCAGTAGAAATCCTAAAAATTATTCAAACAGTAAGTTTCCAATAGTAGCTTTAGACGTTACAAAGCCCGAGACGATTTCGACTTGTATTGCTGAAGTTTTAAAACAAGAAAACCGAATAGATGTACTTGTAAACAATGCTGGAGCAGGTATTACTGGTCCAATCGAAGAAATTCCAGACGCTGAGATAAAACGAAATTTTGAAACTAATTTTTTTGGACCCATCAATGTAATAAAGGCAACTTTACCAACAATGAGAGCTCAAAACTCTGGTTTAATTATTAACATAACTTCGATCGCAGGTTATATGGGTTTACCATTTAGAGGTGTTTATAGTGCTAGTAAAGGAGCATTAGAAATTATAACTGAAGCCTTTAGAATGGAGCTCAAAAATTTTAATATTGAAATGACCAATGTTGCTCCTGGTGATTTTGCTACTAATATAGCTGCTGGTAGATATCACGCACCTATTTTAGAAGATTCTCCATACAAAGAAAAGTATGGACATTCTTTAAAAACAATGGATGAACATGTTGATGAAGGTGGTGATCCTAAAGAAATGGCAGAGGCTATTCATAAAGTGATAGAAACTAAATCACCTAAGATTCATTACAAAGTAGGTGCGTTTATGCAAAAGTTTTCTATTGTGCTTAAGCGTGTGCTGCCAGACAAGATGTACGAAAAACTACTAATGAATCATTATAAGCTGTGAATCATTTTGGTACGTTATTTGAGGTTTGAATTTTAAATTAGCTATTATGAAAAAACCTCTACTCATTACATTATTATTTTTGGCTTTTGTATTTAGTTGCGATGAGCCGTTATGCATCTTTCCTAAAGAACCTGAACTTCCCAATAAACAATTTCCTATTGGTAACACAGAAAGTTATTATTACGTAGATCTCGATGCCGAAATTAATAATGAACCTAGAGATAATGACTATGATTATTATTTTGATGTTGTAGGCCTTCCTGAGGGAATGGATTATTTTGTAAATTACAGAACCATAAGTTTAGAGGGCACTCCAGAAGTCTCAGGTATTTTTGATATTATCATTTATCTTGAAGTTGAAGGACCATTTAGAAATGATTATGACGATGATTCTGATGTATTATGTAATTACGGTACATCAAAAACATATACGCTTATCATTGAGTAGATATGTGTTTTTATTTTTAGTAATTTGTTAATATATTTTATTGAATTCTTTAAAGTCTTCATTGCTAATAGTTGTAAATTCGCGCCAACTAAAAACACAACAAATCAAATTTATTTTAGATGAAATTTTTTATTGACACAGCCAATTTAGACCAGATTAAGGAAGCTCAGGATATGGGTATTTTAGATGGTGTTACAACAAACCCGTCACTAATGGCAAAAGAAGGTATCACAGGTGTAGACAATATTATGAAACACTATGTAGATATCTGTAATATTGTAGAAGGAGATGTATCTGCAGAAGTTATTTCTACAGATTTTGAAGGTATGGTTAGAGAAGGTGAGGCCTTGGCTGAGTTACACGACCAGATTGTTGTTAAGCTTCCTATGATAAAGGATGGAGTGAAAGCTTGTAAATATTTTTCTGACAGAGGAATTAAAACTAACGTAACACTAGTATTCTCTCCAGGACAAGCATTATTAGCAGCAAAAGCAGGTGCTACTTATGTGTCTCCATTTATTGGTCGATTGGATGATATTTCTACAGATGGTTTAAATCTTATCGCAGAAATCCGTCATATTTTTGATAATTATGCCTTTGAAACAGAGATTTTAGCTGCATCTGTACGTCATACAATGCATGTTATAGATTGTGCAAAATTAGGGGCAGATGTTATGACAGGACCTTTAAGTTCTATTACAGGATTATTGAAACATCCATTAACAGATATAGGCTTAGAAAAATTCTTAGCTGATTATAAGAAAGGGAACTAGGAATAAAATTTAAAGAGAAAAATTAGGACACCTTATTGTTTAGCGATAAGGTGTTTTTTTTGTAGCATACCGCCAAGCATTTCAATAAAATCAGATTTAAAGATGTTTACATTAGGATGCAATATCATTCCATTTTCATTTACTATAATAGCTTTGTTAAGGTAATTTACAGCGAGTACTTTTCTTGCTTTTGCAGGATATTTAAATTTGTATTCGTTCTCTGTTGGGAAATCATAGTTATTGATAATACTTTTCCATGATTTGTCGTCGTCAGAATTAAGATTGATGGAGACAAATTCTACCTGAGGGAATGCATACTTTAAACTTTTAACTTTATAGTGGCTGTTTCTATATTGCATTTTAGAATTAGAAGACCAAAAATAAATTATTGTTGGTTTGTCTATAATTGAATTCAAGTCGTGCTCGGTATTATCGTAATTTACCATTTCTAGATTTGGTATCGGATTGCCTTGTCTTAACAATTTAAGTGAGCATACCAATTCTTTAATACTTTCTTTATCCTCGTTGTTTGTACTTTTTGGTAAATAGTAATTCAACATCTCCTCAGCTTCAGCCTCAGTATGATTATAACTTACGTAATCTCTAGTTTTGTATTTTAAAAGATTATTTTTTATTGTTTCATCAGAAACGATGCTGTCAATTAAATCTAATTTAGATTTATTGTAATCTATAGAATGTCTGTCAAAAGCACTATGAAAATCATGGTTTTGATAATAATTCTCAGCAGCAAGATTATCAATGTGTGAAAATAAGAAACGATTATATGCGTACAAGTGACTTAAGTGCGCTGCATTGTAATCAATAACTTTTCTATGCGTATAGAAGTCTTCAGGTAAATCCTTAATGTGTATTAACTTATTATTTCCAAAGTATGCAAAAGGGTAAATCTCTTTATCTGCATACGAATTGTAGTTAATGTTGGTCTCAATAATAGTTTTAAAGAGCTCAGACTCTTCCTTGTCTTGCAAAAAGTTGTGAAACTTAGTTAATTCGTTATTACGTCTTTCTTCCACAAATTTGTTAAACTCTTCAGGATTCATTTTTGAATAATGAACTAGTTTTTTAGCTTGTTGCTCATTAGCAAGGTAGGTCTCAATTAAGTAATTATTTTTTCTAGCACCCTCTCCTGTAAATACTAAAGACTCATCAAAATCGTAAGTGTTTAGTCTAAACATAACACTGTCATTGGGTTCTAAAAGGACCAATTGATATTCTCCTCCGTGTGTAAAGGAATATAGGCCAGGATTTAAATCCTTGACTTTATAAATAAATCTATTGTTACTGTCTAGTGTTACGGAATCGACAACCTTTCCTTTTGTATTATATAGAATAACACTATTGTTCTTTGGATTTACAATTTCACCACCCACATAAGCATAGTTGCTGTTATCGGTATTTACTTTACATCCAAATGATATGGATGTGAGTAATAATGAAAATATAAAATATCTAGAAAACATGCGGATTTAACTATAGTTTGCAAACAAAAATATATGATGAAAACATGAAGTCTTGTTAATACCTAGTTAAATCTTGTTATACTGGTCATTTATTTCGCTCAATCGCTTAATTTTTCTACTTTTGCACTCTTAAAATTCAAATCGCAATAAAGACTAAAATTATAAGCTATGTTATCAGTTTCTAATCTTTCAGTTCAATTTGGAAAACGCGTCCTTTTTGATGAAGTAAACACCACATTTAATAATGGAAATTGTTATGGAATTATAGGTGCTAATGGTGCGGGAAAATCTACTTTTTTAAAGATTCTAGCTGGAAAAATGGATCCAACCTCAGGACATGTACATTTAGAACCAGGTAAGCGTATGTCTGTGTTAGAGCAGAACCACAATAAGCACGATGAAGATACCGTCTTAGAAACTGTGCTTAAGGGTAACAAGCCATTATACAAATTGAAATCTCAAATAGATGCTTTGTATGCTGATTATACAGATGAAAATGCTGAGAAAATAGGTGAGCTTCAAGTAGAGTTTGAAGAAATGAATGGTTGGAATGCCGATAGCGATGCTGCAGCAATGCTGTCTAACTTAGGTATTAAGGAAGATTTGCATTATTCCTTAATGGGAGATTTAGATGGTAAGCAAAAAGTACGTGTATTACTGGCACAAGCTTTATTTGGTAGTCCAGATGTCTTAATTATGGATGAGCCAACGAATGATTTGGATTACGAAACTATTTCTTGGTTAGAGAATTTCTTAGCAAATTACGATAACTGTGTCATAGTAGTATCTCACGACCGTCACTTTCTAGATGCTGTTTGTACACATATTTCAGATATAGATTTTGGAAAAATAAACCATTACTCTGGTAACTATACATTTTGGTATGAGTCTTCTCAATTAGCAGCAAAACAAAGAGCACAACAAAACAAAAAAGCTGAAGAGAAGAAAAAAGAATTAGAAGAGTTTATTCGTCGTTTCTCTGCTAACGTTGCAAAGTCTAAACAGGCAACAAGTAGAAAGAAAATGATAGATAAGCTTAATATTGCAGATATAAAACCAAGTAGTCGTCGTTATCCTGCTATTATTTTTGAGCGCGAGCGCGAAGCAGGAGATCAGATTTTAAATGTTGAAGGATTGGCTGCAAGTATAGATGGAGATGTACTATTTAAAGGAATAGATATTAACCTTGCAAAAGGAGATAAAGTAGTTATTTATTCAAAAGACTCAAGAGCATCAACTGCGTTTTATCAAATTATTAACAGTAAAGAGCAAGCCGATTCGGGTAAATTTGAATGGGGAGTTACAACAAACCAATCTTATCTTCCTTTAGATAACTCAGAATATTTTGATAATAAGTTAAGTCTTGTAGACTGGTTGCGCCAATGGGCAACTACTGAAGAAGAGCGAGAAGAGGTATACATTAGAGGTTTCCTTGGAAAAATGATTTTTAGTGGTGAAGAGGCCTTAAAAACTTCAGATGTATTATCAGGAGGAGAAAAAGTGCGCTGTATGCTTAGTCGAATGATGATGATGAGGGCTAATGTTGTCATGGTAGACGAACCAACAAACCACTTAGATCT
>JASBSE010000063.1 GCA_030149115.1 Winogradskyella sp.
AATTCACCTTTAGACATATCGTCTAGTTGTTCTCTACTGTGATATTTAGATATATTAACCTTACCACTAATGATACTTTGTGAATCATCATCCTTTGATTTTTGTGCATTTCCAAAACCTATCATAAGGAAAAAAAGAGCACTAAATAAAGTAAGTTTTGTTTTCATATTTATAGTTTTGATTTGGGCTTACTGTGACAAATCTATATAAAATAATCACAAAAACAACTAATTTCACCTATTTTTCTTTAAAAAATTTTAACACTTTAAATGCATATTTCTTGGATAAACTGCATAAATAGTGGATTAAGTGCTAATTTTACCGACAAAATACATAGGTGTATTTTAACACTTTTGAACATGAATATGGACTTAAAAAAGACAATATTTTTTAACTTTTTTTTGGAAAAAGAGAGAAATAAAAATAAGCTTAAATAAAAAACACATCTATAAAGTGCGAATTTTTGGATGTATTTCATCGTCAAATTTTGCATCTTTTCACAGTTCATCGCAAAATTATTGCAATCACATGATTTTTAGGGTACTACCATTTTTTTGAACCAAATTTGACGGAACCCAAATCAGTATTCGTCATGAAAAATTTAATCGCAGCTTTTTGTTTGATTTGTTTTTATAGTGCATTTAATGCTAGTTATGCACAAGAAAGTCCAATTTACGATAGGGCAGAGGACCAGTTAACCAACACAGATACTATCCCAGATTTTAGATCTAAGACTAATAAATTAAAGTTAACAGGTGTTATTTACCAGAGTGATGGTGTTACACCTGCTAAAGATGTAATCCTTTTTATAGAACAACCTGATGAAGATGGTGACTTTGATCTAAGACATACAGATGACAAACGTTACGTATTCCATAGAAGTTGGGTAAAAACAGATGCTGATGGTAGATATACATTCTACACATTTGTACCTGGAAATGATAGACGTTATAACCAAATGCAACAAATCTTTCCTATTATTAAAGAAACCTCTAAGGAAGAAGTACAATTAGAATCATTATTGTTTGATGAAGATCCTATGTTAACAAAGCGTTGTAGAAAACGTTTAGAGAAGAAAGGAAATCCAGCAAGAATTTTAACCACTAAGAAAGAGGATGGCATTTTAGTTGCCAAAAAAGATATCATATTGTCTGATGATACTGAACCTATAAAGTAGTCATGCAATTAATAACCGCAAAAGCCCTGAATTTATGTTCAGGGCTTTTTTATTTATACTAATAATGTGTATTACTATTAATTACAAC
Source organism: Winogradskyella sp. (assembly GCA_030149115.1). GTDB lineage: Bacteria > Bacteroidota > Bacteroidia > Flavobacteriales > Flavobacteriaceae > Winogradskyella. The sequence continues at coordinate 1,266 of JASBSE010000063.1, forward strand.
AAACGCTCAGCAACTTCTAGCCAATTGTAAACACGTGTATAGTCATTTTCATGTTGGTTGTGTGGGGAATCAAATAATAAGGTATCACCAGCAAAGCGTTCTAAGTTGTAGCTTCGATCGTCAATTAATAAATCACCATGAAGGATAAACTTATGCCCACACATAATGCGATGCTGCCAAGTTATAAAGGGCATATGCTCATCTAACCAGTCGCTTTTTTCCTTTAACGAGTTAGGGAACTGGGTTGCAGCAGTAGCAATATATACGTTATGCTTGTTGCACAATGCTTCCATAACCTGAATACTATCTTTTATTGGCTCTAAGTCTCTAAAAAAGCCTTCTTTGTGTACATGTTGCCATATACTTTCCTGATGAATTTCTGGGACATTTTGCCATACTTCTCCAGATTCTATATGCGCTAGTGAAAGGTCTTTTTTGTGTTCTTCGTTGTATAATTCTATGTGCTTACCGTAAGTGTCGGCAAGTACGTCATCCATATCTACAAATATTGTGAGCATAGTTCTTTTTTTACAAAGCAAACCATAATATAAAGTGTTGACAAGGTATTTAAGGAAACTTTATAAAGATTTAATGATTTCGCAATATGGTGGTGGTGATTTTGAAAAATATGAATCGTTTTTCAGGAGTTTTTATAATTGGGTTGTTTTCTATATATAAACCAAAAAAATATTAATTACTATGAAAAACGTTTATCTTATTGTATTTGCATTACTCTTATTTAACTGTTCTAATGACGACGACAACAGTATAGATCCTACACAGTATAATGCCAGTCTTACTGTATTACAGAATTTAGAAAATGGTGTTGCTGTCCTGGATATAACTGCTGAAGTTGGAGTAGAAGCCTTACACGGATTAGAATTTGGTGGTGGATATATCTATTATGTTGATGAAACTGATGGGTCTTTAATGATAGCTGCTGATTACTCTGAGATTGGTACTAAATCTTGGGGAGACCATTTTGATTTAACCAATGGCGAGCTTATTGGTGATGGAGAAACTAATACACAGCTTTTAGTAGATGGCAACCTTAACGATAATAGTACTGTACCAAATGGGTTTGAGTTTGGTAGTGATGACTATGTCTTTAAGATTGCTACAGATTTAATGTACAGAGACTATGACGATTGGTTTGTACCAAGTAAAGCATCTGTAGAAACTATATTTAATAATGTGCATATGCAAGGTATTGGTAACTTTAATGAAAACCTTTTTTACTGGACGTCTACTAAGGTTGGTTATCATCCATATGTGATGAGTTTTAATCCTAACTTTGGTGGTAGTGCGTTTTTTGGATCTTGTTTTGATAGTAGCGCTGTAATTCTTGTTAGAAGACATCA
>JASBSE010000609.1 GCA_030149115.1 Winogradskyella sp.
GAAAATAATAACGTAGCAGGTGTGGTTACAGGCTTAGCTTGGACTAGAGTAGGAGGTGATATTTTGTTTATTGAGTCTATACTTTCAAAAGGAAAAGGTAGTCTTACGATAACAGGAAACCTGGGTAAGGTAATGCGTGAGTCTGCTACGATAGCTATGGAATATATTAAAGCTAATGCAGATACTTTTGGAATTAGTCCTGAAGTTTTTGATAAGTACAACGTACATATTCATGTTCCGGAAGGCGCTACTCCAAAAGACGGACCAAGTGCAGGTGTTACAATGTTAACGTCTTTAGTATCTCTGTTTACGCAGCGTAAAGTGAAGAAAAGTTTGGCCATGACAGGTGAAATTACTTTGAGAGGAAAAGTGCTGCCTGTTGGTGGAATTAAAGAAAAAATCTTAGCTGCTAAACGCGCAAAAATTAAAGAGATTCTTTTATGTGAAGATAATAAGCGCGATATTGACGAAATAAAGCCAGAATATCTAAAAGGTCTAACTTTTCATTATGTGAAAGATATGAGTGAAGTTTTAGATATTGCGATTACAAATCAAAAAGTAAAGAATGCTAAAAAGCTTTAAGTTAGTTTTTACAATTAGTATTGCCCTTTTATCATGTCTAAATTGTTTTAGTCAAGAAGAAGGGCAATATAAAGATGTAATCTTAGATGGTAAACCTGCAAAGCTTAATGTGATTACTGGAGAAATTACTTTAGTGAACTCCGATACTGAAACAGTAATTATTAAGAATGATTCGCTTTTAAAGCAATCTAATAGTGAAGTTAAAGAATCATCAGTAACACAAATAGAAGCGGAATATCATACTGTAAAAGAAAACGAAACGCTTTTAGATATAGCTAATAAATACAACACAACATTAACAGCTTTAAAGGAAGCAAATAATTTAGAAACAACTCTGGTTGATGCAGGGCAAAAGCTTAGAGTTAGAAATTTTGAAAACTTAAAATTTGAGTTGGTAAACATTCCTTCATCACCATTAGTTAGTAATAGGGATAATGATGTTCATATCGTAGAAAATGGAGATACACTTTACAGTTTAAGTAAACGATATGGCTTTACCGTAGATGAATTGAAAAATAAAAATGGTTTAACTTCAAACTTAATAAAGGTAGGTCAAGAGTTAAATGTCTCGCATTCCGACTACAAAAAATCATCAACAAACAAATCCATTTGGACTGTGTCTAAAGGTGATACCTTATATAACATTTCGAAAAGAAACGGACTTACAGTTGATGAATTAAAATCTCTAAACGGACTTACTGATAATTTGATTTTAGTAGGGCAGACCTTGAAGTTAAAGTAGAAATAAAACACCTCAAAAAATAAAAAAATCATATCATCGTTTTAAGATAGATTTGTTTATTTTGCAAAATCTATGATAAAGAGGGTTACCCAATTCTGTTTTATGCTTTTAGCGTTACCGTTGTTTGCTCAATTGGGTGGCGAATCTACTTATCAATTTCTCAACCTTGTATCATCACCAAGGCAAGCTGCATTAGGAGGTAAAATTATAACCAACTTCGATCACGATGTTACGGAAGCCTTATACAATCCAGCATCTTTAAATTATCAAATGCACAATCAACTAGCTGTAAATGTATCTAGTTATTTAGGTGGTATCACTTATGGTTCAGCAGCATATGCATATACTTGGGACAGACATGTACAAACGTTTCATTTTGGTGTAACTTACATTAACTACGGAACGTTTGACGGATATGATGTTAATGGAAATTCCACAGGAACCTTCAGTGGAAACGAAGCAGCAATTTCAGCAGGTTATAATTACAATATTCCATTCACGGATTTTTATGTAGGAGCAAATGTGAAGATTATTACATCTTTACTAGAACAGTATAATTCGGTTGGAGGAGCAGTAGATTTAGGTATCATGTACATCAATGAAAAGTTAGATTTTCATGCAGCATTAACGGTAAGAAATCTAGGTACTCAGTTTACAACGTATGCAGGCCAAAATGAACCTTTACCATTTGAAGTGAATTTTGGAATGTCACAAACCTTGGAAAACGTTCCAATTAGATGGCATTTAACCATGGAGAATTTGCAAGAATGGCCAATAGGTGTGTCTAATCCTGCCAGAGCAACAACAGATTTAGATGGAAACCAGACGCAAGAGAAAGTAGGGTTTTTTAACAATGCTTTACGTCATTTAATATTGGGAGCCGAGTTATGGCCAGAACGTGGCTTTAATCTAAGATTTGGTTATAACTTTAGACGTGCAGAAGAATTAAGAATTGTAGATCAAAGAAATTTTTCTGGTTTGTCAGTTGGTGTTGGTATTCGATTAAATTCTATGCGATTTAGTTATACACATGCCAGATATACAAGTGCGTCTAACACTAGTTTCTTTGGGCTTCAATTAGATTTAGACGGAAGACGAAGACGATAATAAAACATATATGAGTAAAATAGTCATAGCTATAGATGGATTTTCTTCAACAGGTAAGAGTACTATCGCAAAGCAATTAGCAAAACAACTCAACTATATTTATGTTGATACAGGTGCTATGTACAGGACAGTGACATATTTTGCTATGAAAAACGAATTGATAGGAGAAGACTTCTTTCACTCAGAAAAACTTATTGAACGACTTAATGAAATACATATAACCTTTAAGTTTAATGAAGCGTTAGGATTTGCCGAAGTATACTTAAATGGCGAAAACATTGAGAAGGAGATTAGAACTCTAGAAGTCTCAAAGTATGTAAGTCCCGTGGCAACAATTTCTGAAGTGCGCCAAAAACTGGTAGAACAACAGCAATTAATGGGAAAGGATAAAGGCATTGTAATGGATGGTAGAGATATTGGTACTGTTGTTTTTCCTGATGCTGAATTAAAAATATTCATGACGGCTTCTGCTGAAACCAGAGCTCAAAGACGTTATAAAGAATTATTAGAACGTGG
>JASBSE010000009.1 GCA_030149115.1 Winogradskyella sp.
AAAATTACAAACCTTAACCTTACATACAAGAATGGTTACAACGCTATTAATGGTATTTCATTAAACATTAAAAATGGGATGTTTGGTTTATTAGGACCAAATGGTGCTGGGAAATCATCATTAATGAAAACTATTGTAGGGTTACAGAAACCATCGTCTGGGACTATTGAATTTAATGATATAAATATTGTTAAGCAAACGGATTATATCAAGAAGAATCTAGGATTTTTACCACAAGATTTTGGGGTGTACCCAAAAGTAAATGCATATGATCTATTAAATCATATGGCTATTTTAAAAGGTATTACCAATAAAACAGAGCGTCAAAACCAGATTCAATACTTATTGGAAAAGGTGAATCTATGGCATTTTAAAGATAAAGAGGTGCATACGTTTTCGGGCGGTATGAAACAGCGTTTTGGTGTGGCACAAGCTTTATTGGGTAATCCTAAAATAATCATCGTAGACGAACCAACTGCTGGATTGGATCCAGAGGAGCGTAACCGTTTCAACACACTGCTAAGTGATATCAGTAGAGAAGTTGTCGTGATTTTATCTACTCATTTGGTTGAAGATGTGAAAAACTTATGTTCTGAAATGACTATAATGAATAGAGGTCGAATTCTTAAAACAGGAAAACCTAAAGAATTAATCAAAGAATTAGAAGGTAAAGTTTGGTCAAAATTTATTGAAAATGATGAATTAGAAAGTTACCAATCAAACCTGAAAGTTATTAGTCAACAACTTATAGAGCGTCAACTTCAAATTACAGTTTACGCAGCTACACAACCTGAAGGGTTTTCAAAAGTTAATCCAATACTGGAGCATGTTTACTTTAATGTGCTTTCTCAAAACAGCTCATTATGAACGCAATATTTAAGTTTCAACTAAAGCATGGTAGTAACCGTTGGGTTTTGGGCTTAACAGGTGTAATACTGTTGTTAATAGGATGGTTTTCAGGATACAAATTCAACCTAACTGCTGGAGAAGGGATCTATCTTAATTCACCTTATACCATAGGCTTTATGGTTGCTTTACTGAGCCTTTCAGTCATTTTTTTAGCGACATTATTCGCACTAGAAATTCTGTACAAGGAATGGGATGCTAAATTTGATATCATATTATTCTCTTACCCAATTTCCCTCAAGACGTATTTAATAGGAAAGTTTTCATTTTTTGCTACCAAAACACTATTGTGTTTTTTCCTATTGATGCTTGGGTTTGTAATTGGTCAAAATTTACGAACTGGCAGTGAAATACAATCAGGATTCAACCTGTGGTCATACATGTATCCTTTCTTGATTTTTGGGGTGTTGAATTGTTTTTTTGTCTGTAGTTTCCTGTTTATGATTGCCTACACCACGCGAAAAAAATTATTGGTCGTTGTCGGTGGTTTATTACTCTATGTACTTTATATGGTGCTGTTAGTGTTTTCTAATTCCCCATTTATGGCAGGAAGCATGCCACAATCTATAGAGGTGCAACAATTATCATCAATTATTGATCCCTTTGGTGTATCTGCTTACTTTTTCGAGTCCAGACATTTTAGTGTGTCAAATAAGAATCAGTTCGTTACGCCTTTATTAGGATTTTTAGCTTTAAATAGAGCTGTGTATGTATTGTTATCACTAGTCTTTTTGTGGATTGCTTATCGTTATTATGCGTTTACAAAAACAGTAAGCAAAAAAGAATTAAAGCGTAAAAAAATAAAAACACCAGATAAAACGAACATACTACAGAACACTAAAACACCAACATTCAATTTTAATAAAGCATCAGAAGTTAAAGCGATTCTGTCCTTTGCTAAAGTCGATTTAATTTATCTTTTTAAAAGTGTAACGATTGTAGCAGTTTCAATTTTACTGGTGTTTTTTGTAGGAATGGAAATGTATGCTGAAATTGATAAAGGCATTCGTTTGCCTGAATACTATGCAAGTTCAGGACGTTTAGCCACTTCCATTTCTCAAAGTTTTCATTTCTTGGGAGCTTTAATACTGGTCTATTTTGTTAATGATTTGTACTGGAGAAGCTCTGCTACTAATTTTTATTTAATCGAACAGAGCACGTTTTTTTCAAAAGTAAAATTAAAAGGACACCTTGTTTCGGTTAGTACATTAATCGTGTTCTTTACTGTATTACTTGTCATATTAGCTCTAGTATTTCAAGTAAGTTACGGCTATTTTCATATCGATTGGCTGGCTTATTTGGGAGTTTTTGTTTTCAACACACTTCCTCTTATGTTATTGGCTGCTTTTATAATAATCATTAACAGCCTTCTAAAACATAAATATGCTGCGCTTGGAATTTCTATTTTGGTTGTAATCGTTCTTACTACACCATTAATAAAAATGGTGTTACCATATCCTTTACTGCATGTCTTTTCTGGATTTAAGGGAGTTTATAGTGATTTAAATGGTTATGGAGTTTACCTTTTAGCATTTACTTATCGTTTATGTTTTGGAATAGGTCTATTAGGTTTGTTTTGGATTTTGCGTTCCTATTTTAAAACCAGAGCGTGGACAACATTAAAATCGGGTCTTGTAGTTGTTTTTATTGGATTGGGAATTTTTAGTGGTTCCAAATTTATGAAAGGATATATTCCTAACGATGACGAAACCATAGTTATTGAAGTTGCTAGTTATGAAAAAAACTATCGCCATTATCAAAATATAGCGCAGCCAATCATTACTGATGTTGACACTAAAATAGATTTGTATCCCTCTGAAAATGCCTATCAAATTGAAGGAACCTATATTCTAGAAAATTTAGCAGATGAACCCATAGAGAAAATATTGTTCAACTTTCATTCAGATTTAAAGATAGATGAAGCGATATTAAGTGTTCACGATGAAAAAATATCAATGGATGAGTTTGTGTCAGAGATTGAGCTGAATAAGCCTTTAATGCCAGGTGAAATAGCGACTCTAGAGTTTAACTTATCGTATAAATGGTTTGCAGTTAATGGTCATCAATCTTTTAATGCGATAGTGGATAACGGCTCATTTATGAGGATTAGCAATTATTATCCAACTCTAGGTTATCAGTCTGATAAAGAGTTATAAGACGCACAAAAACGCAAGGAGTATGGTTTGGGAGACCCAACAGCATTAAAACCATTAGAGATGTCAGAGGTTTTTAAAAATGACTTTATTAATCTGAACATGGTTGTGTCTACAGAAGTTGGACAAACACCTATTGGTACAGGAAACTTAAAAAAGTCTTGGACAGAAAAAGATAGGGTTTATAGTCATTACAAAACTAATGACCTTCCATTTAGATTTGCAGTAGCATCTTCTAAGTATCAAAAGAAATCTATAACTCATAGAGGCATCAATATTGAAGTTTTATACGATGAAAAGCATCCAGAGAATGTAGATCGATTATTAAACAATGCGGTGTTGAGTTTAGATTATTGTATAGATAATTTTGGTGCTTACCCATTCGAAAAAATGAGCTTTGTTGAAGTTTCCGCTTTTACAAGTGGATTTGCGGCTACAGCATATCCAGCCACCATTTTTATGACCGAAAACATGATTTTCCATACAAATATAGATAGTGATCCAAGCAAAGATGTTATAAATGAACTGGCAGGTCATGAATTGTCTCATATTTGGTGGGGAAATAGTCTAATTAGTCCTGATGAAAGAGAGGGAGCATCTATGCTTACGGAATCTTTGGCCATGTATACCGAAATGATGATTTATAAAAAGATGTATGGAACTGAGCGTATGAAGGAACGCGTTAAAATACATGAGCAGATTTATGATAATGAAAAAGGACTTTATGGAAATCCGCCGTTGTATAAAGTACCATATGGCGCAACACATATAGCTTACTCAAAAGGAGCTATTGCAATGGTAGAATTATCTGAATTAATCGGTGAAGACAAAGTAGATGAAGCATTAAGACGTTTTTTAGCCAATAACAAATATCCAAAAAAGCCAACGTCTTTAGATTTACTTGAAGAATTTTACAATGTGGCACCAGATGAGGACACTAAGTCTAAAATCGACAAATTGTTTAAGTCAATATGACAAAAACTTGATAATTAAAAATGAAAAAATTAGTAACTCTAGCAATAATTAGTTTACTGTGGAATCAGAACATAATAGCTCAAAATGTTGGTGATAATCATCAAGATTTTAAAGAGGTTGACTTAATAATACAAGCAGATAAAATTAAAATTGGAGGTACTCTAACTTTGCCAGCAACTTTTAATACGTCTTCTTTAGTAATTATGAGTTCAGGTAGTGGGCCGCAAGATAGGGACGAAACATTAGACGGATTCAAAATATTTAAAGTTATAGCAGACCATTTAGCTACAAAAGGAATTGCCTCTTTTCGATATGATGATAGAGGTGTAGGAAGTAGTACAGGAGATTTTGTAAATAGCACAATCGAAGACCATACGAAGGACTTGGAGCATGTTATGAGTTATTTTAAATCTTCAGAGAAACATACTTTCAATGAGTTTATATTATTTGGACATAGTCAAGGTGGTATACTTTCTTCTAAGGCTGCAGTTAAGAATGAATCTGTAAAAGGTCTAGTTTTAATGGCTACACCAGCAGTACCTTTGGTAGAGGTGGTATTGTATCAAGTAAGACAAGAGTATGATCAGGCTAATATTTCCAAATCATTAATCGAAGCAGATGTATCTGTACACAACAGATTAATGAGGGCAATTGAAGATGATACAGGAATAGAAAAAGCATACCAGTTATTTTGCAACACAACTGAAACTATTTTATATGAAATGAACTCGGAAAGCAAAATAGATTCGACAAAAGTTAAGCAAAAAGCTATTGCCAAAGCAGATGAATTTAAAATTATATATAAACTCCCTTCGTTAACATCTTTTCTTTATTATGATCCTGCAAATGATTTTGAAAAACTGACTATTCCTGTATTAAGTCTTTTCGGTGGTCTGGATTATCAAGTTCCCATTCACCAAAATAAGGATAGGATGGAAAATGCCCTTCTTATATCGGGAACACAATTTAAATTATTAACTTTTGATAAGGCTAATCATTATTTTCAAGAGGCTAAAACAGGTGCGCGAGAGGAATATGCTGCGCTTGAAAAGAATTTTGTCCCTAATTTTTTAAATCAAATTTCAGAGTGGATTCTTAATTATAAATAGTTTACGATTTAATTCTAAAACTCTTTGATTTAAAATTTATCCTTCTGCATTAAAGACTTGTCTAGACTCAAAATTAGTTTCTGTATTGGAAAGGAATTTTTTTACTCTAATAATCCTTAACCTTAGCACCTTTGTTATTAAATACACCGTTAACTACATTACCAGATTTAGCATACTTCATTTTTCCTAAGCCATCAATTTTATCATCAACAAAGTAGCCCTTAAAAACAGACGTATCTACATAAGTGTATTTGCCATAACCGTTTCTTTTCCCGTCTGTTGAATAAGCACCTGTATATGTGCTGTTGTTTTTCCAGTAATAGGTACCTAAATAAGAACGGTGACCATTATTGAAAAATCCAATATAAATATCTCCATTGCTATATGTGTATTTGCCAAAACCATTACTACAATCGCCCATACAATTACCAGACATTTTTTTTGCATTAAAATCGCCACCTAGGTTTTTTACAAGTTCTCCGTTTAAGTATTTTCCTATGCTATTTATACTTCCGTATTTATCAATAACATAGCCATAACCATTTTGTTTGCCATCTTTCCATTGTCCTATGTATGTGTTACCAGATGATGACCAATAATAAAAACCAATACCTTCACGTCTGTTATCGTTATACTCACCATGATAAGAACCTCCGTTAGAATAGCTAATATATGTAACACCATTAAGAGCTCCATTGCTAAATGTAGACTCTGTTTCAGAATCTGGTAATTTTACTTTTCCCCAACCATTTTTGCAATCGCCTTCAATACATTGGTAACCAGAAGAACTAGAACTATTTGAATTAGTACTTGTTGTAGTATTAGGGTTATTTACTACTTGGGTTGATGAATTACCGTTAGTATTTAGTTCATTGTTATAAAGACTTCCCTTAAAAACTTTGTTTTCTCTAGCTGCAGCAAAGCCATTAAGAACATACATAGGTTTGTCATCAATAAAAATCACAGGATCACCATTTTCTAGGTATTCAAATTTTGCTTTTTTATAATCTATATGTTTCCCTTTAACCACAATATAAAAATTCTCTGTTTCTAAATTTCGGTTATAAACAATTGAAGAGGTGTCTGTAGTAAAAATGCGCATAGGTTTTATCTCCTTATACTTAATGTTTTTATAATCATCAATAATATAAGTGATACCATTATTTTTATCTACACGATAATCAATCATGTGCGGACCAATAAATGAAAAATCTCTTGATTTTACTCTATTATAACCATGAACATAATTGATGAACCTTCCGTCATAAGCATAATTAATATATGGCGTACTTTTAGATAAGACAGTAGTAACAGGGACGCGAGTATCTAAGGTATGGTTAGTGTCTACAAAGTTTGGAACTGAGTAATAAGTTTCTGTTAGACCATCATACACGATTTTTTCATTAGGCTTCATTCCATCACTAATGGCTATATCTTTAGCATGTTCCCCGTTGATATAAACCGCTTCGAGCTTTTTACCAGTTTTATATCCACCAGGAATATAATAACCAAGTTCTATTTTTAATGGTTTATTAATGTCGCTGTAATATCGGTTATACGTTTCAAATACTTTAGGATTTTCTTTATCAGCATCAAAAAATTTAGTCTTATTTCCTTTAGAATCAGTTTCTACAACATATTCGTAGATGCCTGATGTTATCTCCTCCTTAACCATATATCCGTTACGATAATGTACTTTATTTGTATAATTAGGTGTTCCATTGGCATAGACATATCGAGTACTCACTACAAGAGTGTTACCAGTTTTATTATAGCTGTAGTGTCTCGTTTGGTTTAGTAAACCCTTTTTTTTGTAAACCATTTCTATAACACGATTCTGGCTATCATATTTATAGGTTTTTTCGTCACCATAAGTGTTTTTCTCGTATGTTAAAAGGTTTTTGCTGTTGAATTGGTAATTATACTCTGAACCAGATTTGTATTTGAAACTTATAATGTTTCCTCTGGAGTCATACGTAAACTCATCATCATAGTTATTTCCTGTCATCCGACCTGTATCGTCATAATAATATCTGGTTCCGAAATTGTAGACAAGATTACCTTTTCTATCAAAGATTTTTCCATCAGATGCATAAACATCACCTGTTAGCTTATAATGCTCTTTTTTATGTTTAAAACCAATAGGGTTAACAGGTGCATTAATAAAATCAAAATCCTGGGCAGAAGTGCTAAAACTGATTAATACTGAAAAAATAAGGCTTAGTAGGTATTTCATGACGTAAAAAATTTATTCAAAAATCTAAAAAAATCATAGACAAGACCATACGATAAATTGCGTATTTTCTGTAAGATATAAAAATTAGTAAAGAATCTGTTGACTTTACTATCTGTTTGTACAACAATCATTACATTGTAACAAAAGTTACTAATTGTATAGTTTAAGTCTGCTAGTTTTGAGAATTTACTAATATGTTTTTATGGATTTAAATGAGATTTTTGGCTACATAGGTGCCATGTTTATTGGAGTTGTTTTAGGACTTATAGGCGGTGGTGGCTCTATTTTAACCGTTCCAATTTTAGTGTACTTATTGTTTGTAAATCCTGTTACTGCTACAGCATATTCACTCTTTGTTGTTGGAGTTTCGTCTTTGGTAGGCGCTATAAGAAATATTCAGAAGGGCTTAGTAGATTTTAGAACAGCCATTGTTTTTGCCATCCCAGCTTTTATTGCCGTTTATACAACAAGAAAATATTTGGTACCAGCAATACCAGAAGAGTTATTTAGTATTGGAGATTTTTTGGTTACAAAAAATATTGGCATTATGATCTTTTTTGCCATTGTCATGCTTGTGGCTTCGGTATCCATGATTAAGAACAAAAAAGCAAAAGCTGTTTCTGATTCAGTCGTAGTTTTTAATTATCCATTAATCGTTACAGAAGGTATCATCGTAGGTGTGATAACAGGAATTGTTGGAGCAGGAGGTGGATTTTTAATTATTCCTGCATTGGTATTGTTAGCCAAGCTCCCAATGAAAAAAGCTGTAGCTACTTCATTACTTATTATTGCCATAAAATCATTGATTGGTTTTATTGGTGATGTAGAAAATTTAGATATTGATTGGTCTTTTCTTTTAACTTTTACATCTATATCTGTTGTTGGTATATTTTTAGGCATTTATCTTTCAAATTTTATTGAAGGAAAAAAACTAAAAAAAGGCTTCGGTTGGTTCGTTTTAATAATGGGTATTTACATTATTTACAAGGAACTAACAATGTAACTTTTGTTACAGCTTGTTTTTAAAAGTATTAGTAATTTATTCGAAATTTATTCACATTAACCAAATAAAATGAAAATAGAACAGATTTACACAGGTTGTTTAGCGCATGCAGCTTATTACTTAGAGAGTAATGGAGAAGCCGCTATTTTTGATCCACTTCGAGAGGTTCAGCCATATATTAAAAGAGCAAAGCTTGACGATGCAAAAATCAAATATATCTTTGAAACGCATTTCCATGCAGACTTTGTTTCAGGTCATTTAGATCTTAAAGAAAAAACAGGAGCTAAAATTGTATTTGGACCAACAGCAAAGCCAAACTACGAAGCTATCGTAGCAGAAGATGGTCAGGTGTTTGAAGTAGGTAATTACAAAGTTAAAGTCATTCATACACCAGGTCATACTATGGAAAGTACAACCTATTTATTGATAGACGAAAACGGAAAAGAACACGGACTTGTTACAGGTGATACATTATTTATAGGTGATGTTGGTAGGCCAGACCTAGCACAAAAAGTAGTTGCGGAACTTACTCAAGATAAACTAGCTTCTCATCTATACGATTCTTTGCGTAATAAAATTATGCCATTGAGTGATGATTTAATCGTGTATCCAAATCATGGTGCAGGATCTGCTTGTGGTAAAAACATGAGTAAAGAAACTACAGATACGCTTGGTAATCAGAAGAAAACTAATTATGCACTCCGTGCAGATATGACCAGAGAAGAGTTTATAGAAGAACTGTTAGACGGTTTAACAGAGCCGCCAGGCTATTTTCCGCAGAATGTGCTAATGAATATTAAAGGTTACGAGAGCTTTGACAAGGTTATGGATAAAGCTCAAAATCCATTATCACCAAAAGCTTTTGAAGCTGCTGCTAACGAAACGGAGGCTATTGTATTAGACGTACGCCATCAATCAGAATTTATCAAAGGACATATTCCACGTTCTATCTTTATAGGTATAGATGGCAATTTTGCGCCTTGGGTAGGAGCATTAATTGTAGATGTTACACAACCTATTTTATTAGTAGCTCCAAAAGGAAGAGAAGAAGAGGTGGTTACAAGATTATCTAGAGTTGGTTTTGATAATGTTATAGGCTACTTAGATGGAGGATTTGAGGCTTGGAAAGATGCAAATATGGAAATTGACACTATTACGTCAATTTCTGCTGAGGAATTTGCAAAGGACTTTGAAGATAAAAAAGATGTTGTTTTTGATGTTAGAAGAGAAGGAGAATATGTTGCTGAACATGTGGATGGCGCTAAGAATACACAACTAGATTATTTAAATAATTACCTAAGCGAATTTCCAGAAGATAAAACCTTCTATGTGCATTGTGCAGGTGGATATAGATCTGTAATAGCTGCTTCAATTCTAAAAAGTAGAGGTATACATAATTTGGTAGACGTAGCAGGCGGTTATGGTGCTATTAAGAACACAGATATACCAACAACGGATTATGTGTGTCCATCAAAATTAAAATAAACTTAAAAGTCATAATTAATAGAGCATGTGTTACAAAAAGTGGCACATGCTTTTTTTGTGTAACATAGGTTACGCTATGTCAACGGTTAAACAACTAATTTTACGATAGTTAAAAATAAAATTATTCTTATGTCATTTTTCACTTCATTATTTGGTTCTAAAACATCACAAAGCGATGTTATAAAACTATTGTCACCAGAAGAATTTAAAGTACAAGTTGAAAACAACAAAGTTCAATTGATAGATGTTAGAACACCACCTGAATTTAAAGGAGGTCATATAAAAGGGGCAAAAAATATAGACTTTTTCTCAGGAAGGTTTAATGTAGAATTTAATAAGTTAAACAAGGATAAGGCCGTTTATGTATACTGTCGTAGTGGTAGTAGAAGCAGACAAACATCTAAAAAACTTGAAGCTATGGGATTTAAAGAAGTCTATGACTTAAGAGGTGGAATATTAAGATATTAATAAGATTTTTATGAAGTACGGTTTATTATTATTGTTCTCTGTCTTTGTTTTGAGTTGTAATAACTCTAATAATAAAGATTTATCTGCCTTTGAAAAAAACATGCAGGCAAATAATCATCCAGGCAAAAAACTAATGGAGAACAATTGTTACGTTTGCCATAGTCCAACTGCCAGTCATGATGATAGAATTGCTCCTCCTATGGTAGCTATAAAAAAGCACTATATTGATGATGAAATTACCAAGGAACAATTTATAGCAGATATGAAAGCTTGGATAAAAAATCCAAACGAGGCTGATGCCAAAATGAGAGGTGCTGTTAGACGCTTTGGAGTAATGCCAAAACAAGCTTTCCCAGAAGAAACTATTGAGAAAATTGCCGATTACATGTACGATTTTGAAATTGATCAGCCAGAATGGTTTGAAGATCATTTTAATGAAGAAAAAGGAAAGCATAAAGGAAAAGGTCAGGGAAATGGACAAGGCATGGGACAAGGTAAAGGTAAACATCAGCAACAAGCACAAACCAGTTATGAAGATTTACCTTATGGAGAAAGAGGGTTAAAGTACTCTTTAACCACCAAAGCTGTTTTGGGTAAAAATCTTATGGGTACTATTCAGCAAAAAGGCACTTTAGCCGCTTTAGAGTTTTGTAATGTTAGAGCTTATCCGTTAACCGATAGCATGGCTGTTGTTCATAATGCTAACATTAAGCGTGTAAGTGATAAACCACGAAATCAAAAAAATAAGGCCAATAAAGAAGAGTTGGATTATATTGAAACTTTTAAAAACCTTCTTTCAGAGAAAAAGGAAATCAATCCAATTGTAAAGGAAACAGAAGACGATGTTCATGTATACTACCCAATTATAACAAATACAATGTGTCTACAATGTCATGGTAAACCAGAAACTAATATTAAGCCAGATATTTTAAAATCATTAACTTTACTATATCCTGAAGACAAGGCTAAAGGTTATTCAGAAAATCAGGTAAGAGGTATTTGGAATGTGTCTTTCAAAAAGAATTAAGCATCAATTATGAGCAAGTTTTCAGAAATAATCAATAAAGACAAGCTTGTGCTTGTCGATTTTTTTGCAGAGTGGTGTGGACCTTGTAAAATGATGTCGCCTATCCTAAAACAAGTTAAGGATAATCTTGGAGGTAGAGTCTCTATTATAAAAATTGATGTTGATAAAAACCAAACTTTAGCTACTAAATATCAAGTTAGAGGTGTACCAACCTTAATGTTGTTTAAAAATGGAGAGCAGGTATGGAGACAATCTGGTCTACTTCAAAAAGACGACTTAATAAATATTATTACCAGTAACGATTAGAATTAAATAGTCGTTAGCATTACATGTTTTCTTTAAATCTTCAATTTTTAGTATAATATTCTGTTGATGTATTGCTTTAGCAACTCTCTAATTAAAGGGTTGCTTTTTTGTTATTATATTAAAAAAATGAATCAAAATTTAATGTTTATTTAATTTAACAAGCGTTTATGTAACAAAAGTTACATTCTTTAAGTTAAAACAATCTAATTTTAAACAGATTGATAACTAACTAACACTAAATAAACAATTTACATTTATGAAATCTCACTATCAAATTTTAGTAATTGGTGGAGGTACAGGAGGGATAATGACTTCTGCCAACTTATTAGCCAAAGATAAATCCTTAGATATAGGTTTAATAGAGCCAGCTGAGTGGCACTACTACCAACCAGCATGGACACTTGTAGGCGGAGGAACCTATGATTTTGAAAAAACAAAACGACCAATGTCTTCTGTAATGCCAGAAGATGTTGATTGGATTAAAGATTTTGCAACAGGCTTTAATCCTGAAGGAAATGCAGTCTCAACAAAAGAAAGTGGTGATATTACTTACGATTATTTAATTGTGTCTCCAGGTCTTGTTATGGATACATCACTTATTGAAGGTTTAACGGAGTCTTTAGGAAAAGGAGTAGTTTGTAGTAATTACACAGATCCAAAACATACCTGGGAAGTTTTAAGAAATTTTAAAGGAGGTAATGCTGTTTTTACACAACCTACCACACCAATTAAATGTGGAGGAGCACCACAAAAAATAGCCTATTTAGCAGCAGACTATTTTAAAAAGAATGGTCTTAAAAATAAGAGTAATGTTGTTTTTGCTACACCTGGTTCCGTAATTTTTGGAGTTAAAGAAATTAGAGAAAGTTTAATGCAGGTTATTAGTAGATATGGCATTCACTTTAAACCATTTTATGCACCAATAAAGATTGATGGCGAAAACCAAATGGTAACATTTAAAGGTGTTGGTACTGGCGAAAATAAATGCGTTATTAATGAAGATAATGAGCTTAGAGAAGTCATGTCTGGTGAACAAATTATTGAGATGCCTTTTGATATGCTTCACTTAGCACCACCACAGACTGCGCCAAAATTTGTAAAAGAGTCTTCTTTAGTAAATGAAGCAGGTTGGTTAGATGTAGATATACATACACTACAACATAACAAATATTCAAACATATTCGGTTTAGGTGATGTAGCTGCCTTACCAACGGCAAAGACAGGTGCAGCTATACGTAAACAAGTACCAGTGGTTTCGGATAATATACTTCAATTAATTGCCCATAACAAAAAAGGAAATAAATCCTACAACGGTTATTCATCTTGTCCACTAGTAACGGGTTATGGCAAAATGATTTTAGCCGAGTTTGATTATGATAATAACTTTATTCCAGACCCTAAGTTAAAGCAAATGCTTGTTTTTAATAGCGAAAAAGAGCATTGGAGACTTTGGATGCTTAAAAAATATGGATTGCCATATTTATATTGGAATAAAATGATGAAAGGAAAAGAGGTTTAATCAATCCCTTAATTTTGAATTAATAGCAACTAAGAGCATCTTAATTATTTTAAGATGCTTTTTTATTAACTGACAAATGTCATCTTTATTATTAAACTTAAGAGTTAATTTAGCCTTTGTAAACGAAAAATAGATTAACCAATGAACAACTCTTTACTAATATATGATCACAGCAACGGAGTTATAATGATTACAGTTTTTGCTCTAGTTTGCGTTATTTTAGTAGCCGTCCTCGTTAATTTTATGTCTGGAGGAAAAAAGAAAAACGATAGCAACGAAACTAACTAAACTAATTTAACTTTATGTATTGTATAGCTCTTAAGCTGTGCAATATTTTGAAATTCTTCTTGAATTTTGGGCTAAAAAAAGAGGCTCGATTTTATAATCGAGCCTCTTTTTATTGTTATAACTTGGTTAAGTTTAGAATCTATATTGTAAAAATGCTGAAAAATTACGACCAGGTTCTGTAATTGGTACACGACCAAAGTCCGCCTGATTGGTAAATGAAAAATTAAGATGATTATTGTAAGTCTCATCAAAAACATTCAAGACGGCAATTCCTAAAGTAAAATTCTTTAAAGCATTTATACCCAAACGAGCATCCAAAGTTTGATAACCATCTGTAGTAGTTTCACCAAAACTTTCTGAAATATTGTCTTGTTGAGATACTAAATTGTACTGCAAGTTTGCCCAATACTTTTCTTTTTTAATACCTACTGAAAAACGTGTTGTAAAAGGAGGTGTAAGTGGTAAAGACTCATTTAAATCTTTGTTTTTTGCATAAACATAGGCGAACTCTCCTTTTACAAAATAGTCATTTAGAAAATCTAATTCTGCTTTAATTTCAAAACCTGTTTTATAAGCCTCATCAAGATTCCTAAAAACTTTAGCATGTTCTGGTAATGCGTTTGGCATAAACTTACGGTCTAAGTTTTCATCAACTACAGCAACAATATAATTTTCAAAAAAGGAATAATAAAATGACGCTTCATACTTAAAAGCATCTAAACCATTTTTTAAAGGTTCATAACCTTTAAAGCCGATTTCAAATTGGTTATTAACTTCAGCATCCAAGTTAGGGTTTCCAACATACTCATAAGGATCTTGGCCAACAGTGAAGTGATTTATAAAACGCTCTATCATATTGGCAGAGCGTACACCACGACCATAAGCAGCTTCTATCGTAAAGTTGTCTGAAACGATTTTCTTAACAGAAACAGTAGCACTTATGTTATGCTCTGTTCGTTTCTCTAAATCATACATAGCTTCAAAATCGGCTTCAGGATCTTTAATGTCTGAAACAACGTTATCATATCTGATACCAGCTGTTAGAATTGTGTTTGGACTAACACTGTATTTAGCCTCAGTAAAAACACCTAAGTCATTGATGTATGAATCTTGCCAAACTTTGTCTATAAACAACATTGGCTGTGGTAGCATATTTCCATTCATCATTTTTACTAAACGCTCTCTATTGCCATCTCTGGCAACATTTAGTACATCGATACCAGAAAAAATGTTTAAGCTTTTTACCGGTTGCAAATGTAATTCTACTTTACCACCTGTTGTTGTAGCATCAACATTAGACGCTGCTTCCATCATATTAAAAGATGGCCTGTTTGTGTTTGTCATTAAATGATCTACGTAACTATAGTAAGCCTTTGCATTTACAGATTTAATAACCTTACCAATATTATCTAGTTTATAATCTAGCGAGATAATACTACTGTTGTCATAATCTGTATCCATAGGTAAGGCTGCATGTAAAACATCTCTACCAAAAGATTGTCTCCAGTGTGCTTGCAGTCGTTGGTTTTCTGAGAAATTATAGCCAACTTTTACACCATAATCGGTACTTCTAAAAGACGATGGAATTTCAGTACCATCACCATCTTCATAATTACCAAAATCTCTGTATCCAGCATTCGCTACAATGTCATACTTTTCTTGTATGTATTGTAGTTGAGCCATATTTACAAAAGAATTACCATTGCTCTCATAGCCTCCAGAGATTTTGCCATGTAATCCATAATCTAAATAATTTGGTTTTTCGGTCACCATGTTAATGACTCCACCAAACGTAGCTCCGTAT
>JASBSE010000472.1 GCA_030149115.1 Winogradskyella sp.
ATTATGAAGTGTATGGTATCTTAATCTAATACCTGGAGAAATCGCTCCGCCTAAGTACTCATTTCTATTGGTTATAAAATCGTAGGTAATACAAGTACCAGCATCTATAATTAAAACATTATTATCTGGAAATTGACTCACGGAAGCACTAACCAATGCAATCCGATCCACACCAAGTGTTCTTGGTGTCTTATAAAGATTTTTAAAAGGCAACTCTATATCATGACTTAATAGCAAAACTTTTAAATCTTCTTCAACAATTTCTATTTGCTTTTTAGACAACCTACCAACAGAAGAAATTATAGCATTCTTTAAATTCGGAAATTCATTTTTAATTTTTTTGAATTCCTTTTTAAATTCCGAAAGTTCTAAACTTACTTTACAAATAAGAGTATCTGCTTGAAAAACAGCAAATTTCACAAAGGTATTACCAACATCTACAATAAGATTCATACATTTTATATATGAAGCAAATTTATAAAATCAAATTTTACAATTTTCTTTTTGGTAATACTAAAAATGAATTTATATTTGCATCCGCTTAAACAAGCAACTGGTGCCTTAGCTCAGTTGGTAGAGCAAAGGACTGAAAATCCTTGTGTCCCTGGTTCGATTCCTGGAGGCACCACCATCAAAAGCCCGATTCAAATGAATCGGGTTTTTTGGTTTTAGAATATATTCTTCATATCACCAAGAAGCAATCATTGAAAAAATCGTAAATATCTTCATCTACAAAAACTATATTTCAGTTATTTAAAAAAATGTTAGGATATTTATTATTTATTTTAAATATTTGTTTGATAATTATGACAAAACAAACCATTAATATCATTTCTATTACAATTATTGCGATTATTTCGCAATGATAGGATGGTATTATTAAATAAATCGCAATAAGTGCCTTCCTGTAATTTGGAAGGCATTTTTTTATGAATTAATATTATGTATAAGAAAGAAAATAGCATCGTATTTCATAACGGAGAATATATAAACGCTAATGATGTTTTAATAAATCCCTACAGTCAAAGCCTTCACTACGGCAATGGAATTTTTGAAGGAATTAGATCCTACAAAACAGCAAAAGGTGCACGCATTTTTAAAGCAAAAGAGCATTACGACAGACTGTGTTATGGAGCAAAAGCTATGCATATTCCAGTAAATTATTCAGTAGAAGAACTCATTGACATAACATACAGTCTTTTAAAAAACAACAATTTTGAAGATGCTTACATAAGACCACTTATCACAACAGGAGCAGATATGAGCTTGTTGAGTTCTAAAGAAAGCTTTTTAACTATTCAGTGTTGGGAGTGGGGAAAATATATGGGTGATAAATTATTGAAAGTAAAGACCTCTCAATATCAAAGACCCAACCCAAAATCTTGCATTGTTGACGCTAAAGTAACAGGTCATTATACAAATTCCATATTAGCCACTAACGAAGCTAAAAATGCAGGCTATGATGAAGCCTTGTTACTAGATATGAATGGCTATGTAGCAGAATGTTCAGGCGCAAACGTCTTTATTGAAAAAGACAATGTATTATACACTCCTCCTAAAGGTAATATTATGCCTGGTATTACTCGACAAACCGTTATGGAAATTTGCAAAGAAGAAGGTATTGAGGTTGTTGAAAAATATTTCACTTTAGATGAATTAAAAAAAGCAGACAGTGCCTTTTTTACAGGCACAGCAGCCGAAGTGGTTGGTCTAAAATCTATTGACGACTATAATTTTACCAAAAAATGGGAAACAACTCATGGTTATAATTTAATGCACTTGTACAAAAAAGAAGTGTTAGAAACCAGAAAAACTAATACAACTTTATGAGTCAACTAAATAAATACAGTAAAACAGTAACACAAGATCCAACGCAACCAGCTGCACAAGCAATGTTGCACGCAATAGGATTAACCAAAGAAGATTTTTATAAACCCATTATAGGTATTGCAAGTACAGGTTACGAAGGTAATCCATGTAATATGCATTTAAATGACTTAGCAAAACTCGCTAAGCAAGGCACAAAAAATAAAGATGTTGTAGGCTTAATTTTTAATACCATTGGTGTAAGTGACGGAATTTCCATGGGTACACCAGGTATGCGATATTCTTTACCATCACGTGATATTATTGCCGATTCAATGGAAACAGTCGTTCAAGCCATGAGTTACGACGGATTAATTACCGTTGTTGGTTGTGACAAAAATATGCCAGGCGCATTAATGGCGATGATTCGTTTAGATAGACCAAGTATTTTGGTATATGGCGGAACTATTGATTCTGGTTGCCATAACGGAAAAAAGCTAGACGTTGTTTCCGCTTTCGAAGCTTGGGGAAGCAAAGTCGCCGGTACTATGAATGAAAGCGAATATCAAAATATAGTTGAAAAAGCTTGTCCTGGCGCTGGTGCTTGTGGCGGAATGTATACTGCAAATACGATGGCGTCAGCAATCGAGGCTTTAGGGATGACCTTGCCTTTCAATTCATCAAATCCAGCAACTGGCGAAGAGAAAAAACAAGAAGCCATAAAAGCTGGTGAAGCGATGCGATTGCTAATCGAAAAAGATATTAAACCAAGTGATATTATTACACGCAAATCTTTAGAAAACGCTATTCGTTTGGTGACTATTTTAGGCGGATCGACCAATGCAGTGCTTCACTTTTTAGCAATTACTCGTGCGGCAAATATAGATTTCACTTTAAAAGATTTTCAAAATATTAGTGATAACACACCATTTTTAGCCGATTTAAAACCTAGCGGAAAATACCTAATGGAAGACGTACATCGCGTTGGAGGTATTCCAGCAGTTTTAAAATATCTATTGAAAAAAGGCTTAATTCATGGCGATTGTTTAACCGTTACCGGAAAAACACTAGCTGAAAATTTATTGGATGTTAATGATTTAACTGAAGGTCAAGATGTGATAAAACCAATCGAAGAGCCTATAAAAATCTCAGGTCACTTGCGTATGTTGTATGGTAATTTAGCTGAAGATGGAAGTGTTGCAAAAATTACAGGAAAAGAAGGGTTGCGCTTTCGCGGAAAAGCAAAAGTATTTGAAGGCGAATACGCAGCAAACGATGGTATTAGAGATGGTAGAGTAGAAAAAGGTGATGTGGTTGTCATCAGATACGAAGGACCAAAAGGTGGACCAGGAATGCCAGAAATGCTTAAACCAACTGCAGCCATTATGGGTGCAGGTTTAGGTAAAGACGTAGCGTTAATTACAGATGGACGTTTTTCAGGAGGAACACACGGTTTTGTGGTTGGTCACATTACACCAGAAGCTCAAGATGGTGGTACAATTGCATTAGTTAAAGATGGCGATTTTATCACAATAGATGCTGAAACCAATACTATTCAACTTGAAGTTTCAGAAGAAGAATTATTACAAAGAAAACAATCATGGAAAGCACCAGAATTAAAATTTAATCGTGGTGTCCTTTATAAATATGCTAAAACAGTGTCGTCTGCATCCAAAGGTTGCGTTACTGACGAGTTTTAGAATAGAAACTAATTAATGCCATACTAATTTATGGAAACAAAAACGATAAAAAACAACGAGCAATCTACTTCAAAAACTATCCGCATTTCGGGTAGCGAAGCGGTTGTTCGAAGCTTAATGGCTGAAGGTGTAAATGTACTTTATGGTTATCCTGGCGGCGCAATTATGCCAGTTTATGACGAGTTGTATAAATTTCAAAACGAAATTCATCACGTCTTAACACGTCATGAGCAAGGTGCAACGCATGCGGCACAAGGTTATGCGCGCATTTCTGGTAAAGTTGGTGTCGCTGTGGCAACTTCTGGTCCTGGTGCAACTAACTTAATTACTGGTATTGCAGATGCGCAAATAGATAGTACGCCAATGGTTTGTATTACAGGTCAAGTTGGCTCGCATTTATTAGGTAGTGACGCATTTCAAGAAACCGATATTGTTGGTATCTCTACACCTGTGACTAAATGGAATCATCAAGTGACAAAAGCTTCAGAAATCCCTGAAGTCATTGCTAAAGCGTTTTACATTGCGAAAAGTGGTCGTCCTGGTCCGGTTTTAATAGACATTACTAAGGATGCACAATTTGAAGAATTCGATTTTAAATATGAAAAATGTACAGGGATTAGAAGTTATAAGCCAATTCCTGAAACTAATCCAAACACTTTACAAGCTGCAGCAGAATTAATTAATAATGCAAAAAAACCTTTAGTCGTTTGGGGACAAGGTGTGATTTTAGGTGAAGCTGAAGCTGAATTTAAAGCTGTTATCGAAAAAGCAGGTTTACCATCGGCTTGGACTATTTTAGGTGCTTCGGCAATTCCTTCAACTCATCCATTAAATGTCGGCATGGTTGGTATGCATGGTAATTATGCGCCAAATGTTTTAACTAACGAATGTGATGTTTTAATAGCAATCGGA
>JASBSE010000040.1 GCA_030149115.1 Winogradskyella sp.
AAATCTAAAGATAGCGGAAAAACATGGACGTCTATCAGTGCAGAAAATGTGCATGCCGATCATCATGCGCTTTGGATTAATCCTAAAAATCCTAATCATTTAATTGATGGTAATGATGGAGGTATTAATATTTCTTACGATGATGGTGAAAACTGGATAAAGAACAATTCGCCTTCCGTAGGACAATTCTATGCCATCAATGTGGATAACGAAAAACCATACAATGTCTATGGTGGTTTACAAGATAATGGTGTTTGGGTAGGAGCCAATAATTCACGCGAAGATAAGGCTTGGCAGCAAGAAGGTCAGTATCCTTGGAAATCCATAATGGGTGGTGATGGAATGCAAATTCAAATTGATAGCAGAAATTCTGATATTGTTTATACAGGGTATCAATTCGGAAATTATTACCGATTAAATCTTGAAACTGAAGAACAGAAATACATTCAACCTAAGCATACTTTAGGTGAAAATCCGTATCGTTTCAATTGGCAAACACCGATTTTATTGTCACCTCACAATCAAGATATTTTGTATTTGGGAGGAAATAAGTTGATGCGTTCTATGAACCAAGGTAACGATTGGGAAGCGATTAGTGACGACTTAACCAATGGAGGCAAAAAAGGAAATGTGGCTTATGGCACATTGACGTCGATTTCAGAAAGTCCATTTCAATTTGGTTTACTTTACACAGGAAGTGATGATGGATTGGTTTACGTTTCTAAAAATGCAGGTGGCAGTTGGACAAACATTTCAAATACTTTCCCGAAGGATTTATGGGTAAGTCGTGTGATTGCGTCGCAACATAAAAAGGAGCGTGTTTATGTGACCTTGAATGGTTACCGTTGGGACGATTTTAAAGTCTATGCTTACATGAGTGATGATTATGGACAAACTTGGAAAGACATTAGCGGAAACGTACCAGCTTCTCCAGTAAACGTGATTAAAGAAGATCCTAAAAACGAAAACATTCTATATCTAGGAACGGATAATGGAGCGTATGTGTCTTTCGATATGGGTAAATCTTGGAACATATTTTCGGAAGGATTACCAAATGTTGCTGTTCATGATATTGTAGTGCAATCAGAAGCCAACGATTTATTATTAGGAACGCATGGACGTAGCATTTACAAAGCCAACATTTCTGCTTTACAAAAGGTAAATTCAGAAATGGAAGCTAAAGCCATAACGTTTTTCGATATGGAGTCTGTACGTCATTCGGGACGTTGGGGAAGTTCTTGGGGAAGATGGTATGATGCTTTTGAGCCTAAAACAACCATTCAGTTTTACAGCAATGCTTCAGGTACAAAAACCTTGAAAATTCTATCGGAAAATGGCGCAGAATTAAACAGTATGTCTGTTGATGTTGTTAGAGGATTAAACTATGTAGATTATGATTTAACGTTAACAGGAAAAGGAAAAAAAGCGCTCAAAAAAGAAGATAAAAATATTGAGTTTAAAGAAACAGGCAATAAGAAAGATTACCTTCCAAAAGGAACTTACACAGTAAAAATTGGTGATAGCTCTACCAAGTTAGAGATAAAATAACATCTCTAATTATATTCATTCTAAATAATTAATTATAATACAGCGCAGTTGGCTAAAAACCATTTGCGCTGTATCTTTGTAAGACTAACAACTAAGATTAGATTTACAATGAGCGGAATTCTAAATTCGTCGAT
>JASBSE010000045.1 GCA_030149115.1 Winogradskyella sp.
GTAGAGGAGGTTATTGGAGATTTTGTGCAGCTAAAAAAAGCAGGTAGTAACTATAAAGGACTTAGTCCGTTTAGTGAGGAGCGTACACCAAGCTTTATGGTCTCTCCAGTAAAACAAATCTGGAAAGATTTCTCAACTGGCAAAGGTGGTAATGCTATCACCTTTTTAATGGAGCATGAGCATTTTACCTATCCTGAAGCCATACGCTACTTAGCCAAAAAGTACAATATAGAAATTGAAGAAACTGAGCGTACAGACGAGGAAAAAGAGCAAGTCAATGCGAAAGAAAGTTTGTATCTCGTAAGCGAATATGCTAACGAGTATTTTCAGAAAATTTTACAAAAAACAGATCAAGGACAAGCCATTGGTAAGAGCTATTTTAAGGAACGTGGTTTTACCGAAGATACGATTAAGAAATTTCAACTCGGTTATTCCTTAGACGAGTGGCAAGCCTTTACAGATGATGCTTTGGGTAAAGGTTACAAGCTAGAGTTTTTAGAAAAAACAGGACTTACCATTGTAAAAGACGAGCGTCGTTTCGATAGATTCAAAGGTCGTGTAATGTTTCCTATTCATAGTATGAGTGGGAGAGTGCTTGGTTTTGGTGGTCGTATCCTAACCAACGACAAAAAAGCTGCAAAGTATCTTAACTCACCAGAGAGCGATATTTACCATAAAAGTAAGGTGCTTTACGGTTTGTTTTTTGCCAAGCAGACCATAGCAAAAGAAGACAATTGTTTTTTGGTAGAAGGTTATACAGACGTGATTCAGTTTTACCAAACAGGTGTAAAGAACGTAGTGTCTTCTTCTGGTACAGCCTTAACGTCTGAACAAATTAGACTCATTAATAGGCTTACCAACAACATTACAGTGCTTTTTGATGGTGACGCGGCAGGTATAAGAGCCTCTATTCGTGGTATAGATTTAATCTTGGAGCAAGGTATGAATGTAAAGGTCTGCACGTTTCCAGATGGTGAAGATCCAGATAGTTTTGCAAAGTCTAATACCTTAGAAGAGCTTACCGAATATCTTAATGAAAATGCCAAGGATTTTATTCAGTTTAAAGCATCGCTTTTAGTTAAAGAAGCAAATAACGATCCAATTAAAAAGGCCGAAACCATTAGAGATATTGTAAATAGTATTGCCAAAATTCCTGATGCCATAAAACGCGAAATTTATATTAGAGAATGTGCTTCTATAATGGATATAAGCGAAAATGTATTGTTTAGTACATTGGCGCAAATCAATAAAAAAGAATTTCAGGAGGCAAACAAGCAATACAAGCAAGAACAAAAAGCGTTTGAGGTTGTAAAGAGTGAACAGCAAAAGAAACCAAAGGTTGATGTTCAGTATGAGTTGGAACGAAAGATTATAGAAATCTTAATGCTATATGGTGATAGAACGGAGCAGTTTGAAGATCTAATTTTAAAAGAAGACGAGGTGTCTGGCGATTTAATTTTAGAACCAGCAATGCACGAAGCGCGTGTATTTGAAAAAATCTATTTAGACCTTCAAGAAGATGAAATGATGTTTTCTAATGAAAAATTTAGAGAGTTATATTATTCCATCATCGACAGGCTGAACCAGGATGAGAGTTTTTCAACCAAAGATTTTATAAATCAACTAGACCAAAAACATGCTACAGAAGTTACCAGTATTTTGATGGAGGATGAAAAGTACAACCTTCACGATTGGGAACGAAACCATATAGTACCAAAGGAAAAGGAGCATTCCATACCACAGTTAGTAAGTCAGACCATATTGAGTCTACGTTGTTACCTCATAGATCAAAAAGTAGCAGAATACAAAAATGAAACTCTTAGAGAAAATGTAGATACGCGATCCGTAATGGAAGACGTAAAGGATTATCTCGGTCTTAAAATGTTATTGTCTCGTAAATTAGGTAAAGTTATTGGCGGATAATAATTCTAAGTTAAGTTATGATGCTTTGCTTGATGAATTAAGTCTACGATATTATTTACATTAAGCTTCTTAAAAAGTCTTGCTTTGTAAGTGCTTACAGTTTTTTCGTTAATATCTAGCTCTTCTGCAATTTCTTTGTTTTTACGACCTATAGATAAAAGTTTTAAAACTTCAACTTCTCTGGTGGATAGTTTTTTAAACATACGGCTTCTACTCATACGAGTATCTTCATAGCGCAGGTGCTTGTCCATTTTTTCACTTAAAGAGACTTCTCCTCCATGAATTTTTCTAACAGCTGCTTCTATGTCTTCAACATTAGCTTCTTTATTTAGGTAACCAGAGGCTCCTGCTTTAAGTGTGCTAATAGCATAAATTTCTTCAGGCTGATGGCTAAACATTAGAACATTAACCGATTTGTTTTCTTTTTTAATTGCTCTTAAGGCTGTAATTCCATTAAGTTCTGGTAAATCAATTTCTGAAATGATAACGTCAACTTCATGACGTCTTACAAATTCAAAAATTTCTATACCACTACTTAGTTTACCTACAACTTTTAAATCGGGTTTACTGTTTAAGAATAGCTCAAGACCTGTTCTTACGATAGGGTGATTGTCAACAATCAAAATTCGTATCATGACAATTGATTTTGGTTTGGTTAGGGTTAATCAGTGTAATAACTATATTACTAAGTCAAGATTCTCAAGGGATGACGGCTTAGTAAAGATAATCAAAAAATAAGCAGTATCGGTAATTTATTCGATAAAATGTAAAAATTATCTTAAATTTTTAGGAATTTCACAAACGGGAATCGGGATCATTTTATGTTGGTTTCTAGTGTTATAACTCATAAAAATGTTAAAAACTTCTTTTTGCCTACCGGAAAAGTTTTCTGCTGTTTTACCTTCATCCTTCATTTTCATCGCCCATTCTAGTTCTGGATAAGAAGCTCCAATTTGATCCTCATCGCTTCTTGCATCTCCAAATAACCCATCACTTGGTGCGGCTTTCATTATAGATTCTGGCACCTTTAAGTAATCACCAATTTCATAGACTTCAGACTTCATTAAATCTGCAATAGGGCTTAGGTCAACACCACCATCTCCATATTTAGTATAAAAACCTACACCAAAGTCTTCAACTTTATTTCCAGTACCAGCAACGAGACGACCTTGTAAGCCAGCATAATAATACAGTGTAGTCATTCTTAATCTGGCTCTGGTGTTAGCTAGAGCCATGTCTACGGTAGCTTGGTCACCATCAAGACTTATTTCGGTTTTAAATTCTTCAAAAACAGGTGTCAGGTCAACACGAGCATCACTAACATTTGAAAACCGCTTCTTTAATTGCTCAATATGCTCTTGGGCTCTAGTTACATGACTGCTGGCTTGGTGAATAGGCATTTCTATACATAAAAGGTCTAGGCCAGTTTTAGCACAAAGTGTAGAGGTTACAGCAGAATCTATTCCTCCGGAAATACCAACGACAAAGCCATTTACCTTTGCGTTATGTGCGTAATCCTTTAACCAATTTACGATATGATCGACAACCTTTTCTGTTAGCATAATATTTACGATTTAAGACAAAGAAATGTACCTTTGCACAACAAAAATAACGGAAACGTGTTAGGATTAAAAATGTTTCGTGAAATGTCGGTGAGAATTTTCATTTTATTAATATTCAGTTTGGCTTTGGTGTCTTGTAATGAGGATAATAAGCTTGAAGAGGAGATTTTAAAAATTGAGGTAGACTTTATAGTTGAACGCTTTGATAAGGCTTATGCGGATGCAAAACCATCAGATCTACCAAAATTAAAACAAGCGTATCCGTTTCTGTTTTCTAAACATGTGCCTGATTCTGTTTGGATAGATAGAATTAATGATACATTGCAAAATCAATTGCTTCAGGAGGTAACTAGAGTTTATAACGATTTTAAGGATGTAGATAAAGATTTTGAAAGACTATTTCAGCACTTAAAATATTATGATATAGCTTTTAGTGCTCCTAGAGTAGTTACATTAACAAATGATGTAGATTATAGAAATAAAACTATTGTTACAGATTCGTTATTGTTAGTTGCTTTGGATAACTTTTTGGGAGAGGACCATGAGTTTTATCAAAATATACCAAGGTATTTAGCAAAGAATATGAGTAAAGAACAGATTGTACCAGAGGTCGCAGAAGCTTATGCTAAGAAGTACACTTTTCAATCTAACCGTAAAACACTTTTAGATGAAATGATTTACCATGGAAAGTTACTTTACTTCAAAGATGTAATGATTCCTTTTAAAACCGATGCGGAAAAGATAGGGTATACAGAACAAGAACTAAAATGGGCAGAAGCCAACGAAAGTCCAATATGGAGCTATTTTATAGAAAAGGAATTACTTTTTAGTACAGATAGTAAACTACCAGGTCGTTTTATTGCAGATGCTCCTTACTCTAAGTTTTATTTAGAATTGGATAACGAATCTCCAGGACGATTAGGTCAATATATAGGTTGGCAAATAGTAAGAGCTTATGCGGAAACAACAGACGAAAATGTGCTAGCCATTTTAGAAAAGGAACCTGAAGAAATTTTTAATAAAGCAAAATTTAAACCAAAGAAATAATGTCTAAAACCATAACATCTAAAATAGAACTAAACGTAGAGCTTGATGAAAACAGAGTGCCAGAAAAATTGAACTGGTCAGCACAAGATGGTGGAATAAAAAATGAAGAAGCTAAAGCTATTATGCTTTCAGTTTGGGATAGTAATGCTCAAGAAACTTTAAAGATAGATTTGTGGACCAAGGATATGCCTGTTGATGAAATGAAACAG
Organism: Winogradskyella sp.; assembly: GCA_030149115.1. GTDB lineage: Bacteria > Bacteroidota > Bacteroidia > Flavobacteriales > Flavobacteriaceae > Winogradskyella. The sequence goes on from JASBSE010000045.1 coordinate 4,742, forward strand.
TTTTTTCATCAGACTTTAGTAACTATGAGTGATACATTTTTAAGGGCTACCCAAGACGAGAAAATGACGGCTACAATGAAAGACTTCTGTGACTATTTTGCTGAGAAACTAGAGTTGAAAAAATAATAGATTTATTTTTAACTGCCTTCAGATTTATAAAAAGGATCTGTGTTAAAACAATCAGCCTTTTTTAGAGTGGCATAGTTTGGATTGTGTCTTTTAAAGCGTAAAAACTTTGAAGTATCATACACCTCCCAAATGGTTAAAGTATTGTGTTTTCCAGCTTTAGATTTTAAGTCAATCTTGTGTTGGGCTATCATTTTGTCAACAGTTTCCTTGTCTCCAATGCGCATTTTTTTGCTAGAGCTATGGCCCTTGTTAATTTGTTTTTCAATCCAATAAAACCTCACAGGTTCTTTTAAAGTTTCGTCTAGTGTGTCATCGGTTTCAACTTGAGTCATAGACTTACCTTTTGCTTTATTTTGGTAGGTAGATTGTCCGTAAATGCTACTCTGCTCTTCGGTGTCAATTTCAGTTGTTTCTGTAGTTTTAGACTCAATATCAAAATTCTCGTGCCTTAAGAGAGTTATGATAATTAACTTGTCTTTTACTTTTACTTCGGTAACAAATCTGCCAATTGGAATATCGGTTATAGAGATCTTTGTATCAAGACTATTTACAATGTATGCTTTCTGAAAACTATTGTTAAAAATCTCAACTTTATCAATAGTACGTTCGCCTTTTAAAATTAAAGTGTCGCCAGTTTTATTGAGGCTGTGATGTAGTTCACTAGCTCTGTAGTTGATGTTTTTTAATAAGGTTGATTTTTGACCATAAATAAACGGAGCCAAAAACAATAGTAGAATGGTTGATAGTCTTGTCATCATAAGTAGGTTTTGTTTTGGGGAAACAAAAAGTATTTATATCAATACTTAGTGTAAAGTTAATTAGCAGCATCCAGTGAGCTGTATTTGTAAGATATAAGTTGTTTTTTTTAGTTAAAAAGCTTGTTGTTTCGATATATGTTTAAAAAGACCGTTGAAGTCAAACGGCATAATGAATAATTAATATATAGGTAAGAATTTGGTAATTTGAAATTGGAAGAAGTGCTCTATTTTTGTGGAGCTATTAATCATTACATAAACATTAGTTAGGCCTTCACTAGAGAAGGAAACTGGTGTTTTTTGTTTTTTTAGATTAAAAGTTAATTTGAAATTAAATGAGATTTATTTGTTTAAATTAGCTTATGCGAAAAATCTTAATAGGAATTATACTAACATTAGTAGTGCTGTTTACCTTTAAATATTGTGGTGACAGAAATAAAGAACAAACCATTTTAAAGGAAAATTCTGCCTTAATACAAGAACAGTTAAAAAACGTTAGTAAGCTGGTTGTTACCGAAGGTCACTTTAGTGAAGTCTTTACGTATGAAAATTCTAAACGAATTTTTGGAGATTTATTAGAAGTTGAAAAGAAGGCGATAGTTGTGGTAAATGCCGATGTAACTGTAGCTTATAACTTATCTAAAATTGAATACAGTATTGATGAAACCACTAAGACACTTCAAATATTAAGTATTCCAAAAGAAGAAATAAAAATAAGTCCAGATTTTGAATATTACGATATTCAAGCAGATTATCTTAACCCTTTTGAAGCTAAAGACTATAACGAAATCAAAAAAACGGTAAGACAGCAATTAATGAAGAAAATCGAAGCTTCGGATTTAAAGTCTAACGCTCAAAACAGATTGTTAAGCGAGCTCTCAAAATTTTATATTCTTACTAATTCATTGGGTTGGAAACTACAATACAATAAAACACCAATCGAGTCAGTAGATGCTTTAAGAGTAATGGATTTTAAATTTTAAAGTAACATATGGAAACTCGTAAAGAAGAGATTATTAGAGTAGCAGCTAAGCTTTTTAAAGAAAAAGGTTACAGTGCAGTAACCATGAGAGATTTAGCTTCTGCAATGGGTATAAAAGCAGCTAGTCTATACAATCACATCAATTCAAAACAACAAATTCTAAAAGAAATAATTATTTCTTTAGCAGAAGAGTTTACCCAGGGATTACAAAAAATACAAAAAAGTAAGAAATCCAATATTGATAAACTCAAAGATATCGTTAAGTTACATGTCGAGATCTCTTCTAAAAACACTTTTGGTATGGCGTCACTTAACAATGATTGGATGCATCTTGAAGAAAAGTTAGGGTATTACCTCCAGCTACGTGCTGATTACGAGGAAGAGTTGAGAAGTATTATTGCTGAAGGTGTTACAAAAAATGAATTTGTTGATGATAATATAGAAGTAATGCTCTTCTCAATTTTATCCACTCTTAGGTCTTTGTATCTATGGATTCCTAAAAAGGAAGACCTAAATACTGAAGAACTCTCGCAACAATTAAGTCAGGTATTAATTAACGGTATTAACAAAAAAATCGATTAATTTTTGTAAATTTGTCAAGCAAACTAACAATTGTTAGTTTTTTTAGTTTTGTGATTCGAAATCGTTTTCGGGTTGAAACTAAATAGTAACAAAAGTGATAGATAATTACTCTTAACGAATGGCAGATTTTCATAAATTAAGAATAAAAGACCTTTATAAGGAGACAAAAGACACTTCGGTGGTAACTTTTGATGTTCCTGAAGTGTTGGAGGAAGACTTCAAATTTTCACAAGGCCAACATTTAACGCTCAAAACTTTAATCAACGGAGAAGATGTACGTCGTTCTTATTCACTTTGTTCAAGTCCGTTTGATAACGAATGGAAAGTTGCTGTAAAAGAAATTCCAGGTGGAAAGTTTTCAACCTTCGTAAATTCAACATTAAAAATTGGTGATGAGTTAGAGGTAATGCCTCCAAGTGGGACTTTTGGTGTAAAATGTAATGCTGAAAATGCTAAGAACTATCTGTTTTTTGCAGCAGGAAGTGGTATTACACCAATTCTATCCATGATAAAAGCACACTTAGCTTCAGAACCTAATTCTACTTGCAAATTATTCTATGTGAATAAAACAGCAAAATCCATTATCTTTAAGGAAGAGTTAGAACAGCTAAGAAACACGTATTTCGGAAGGTTGGAAATTTATTATTTCTTAACCAAAGAAAAACGAGACATTGAATTGTTCAATGGACGTTTTGATGATGAAAAGATGAAAGTGCTCACCAAAACATTTATTGATATTCCAGATACTAGTGAAGTGTTTTTGTGCGGTCCGGAAGATATGGTGAATTACGTTAGCAACTATCTTGCAGAAGCAGGTTTGCCAAAAGAATTAATTCATTTTGAATTATTTGTAAAAGGCTTAACCGAAGAAGATAAAAAGCGTGTAGAACGACTGTCTGAACAAAAAATCGATGGAGTCGAAGTTATCATTATTGATGGAGGAAAAGAATTTCGTTTCACCATGCAAAAGGACGATGATAACATTTTAGATGGCGCATTAACCGCTGGTGCAGATTTGCCATTTGCATGTAAAGGTGGTGTTTGCAGTACGTGTAAATGTCAGGTTATGGAAGGTGAAGTTGAAATGAAAATCAACTACGCACTAGAGGATGATGAGGTTGCACAAAACTATGTGTTAAGTTGCCAAGCTGTGCCAACGACTAAAAAAGTAATAGTCGATTTCGATGTGTAAATATAATTTGTCATTCTGTATTGTCTCACTGAGCGCAGTCGAAGTGTAATGCGGAATCCAATAAACACTAAAAACTATTCACTAAATACTAAATTATGAGTGAAGAACAAATAAAAAATCTAGAAGCAGAATTTGAAGCACGTATTGCACGTGACGAGAAAATCGAACCTAAAGATTGGATGCCAGAAAAATATCGTCAAACGCATATTAGGCAAATTAGTCAGCATGCGCATTCCGAAATCGTTGGGATGTTACCAGAAGGCAACTGGATTACTCGTGCGCCTTCATTACGACGTAAAGTAGCCTTGTTGGCTAAGGTGCAAGACGAGGCTGGTCACGGATTATATCTGTACAGTGCCTGTGAAACACTAGGAATTTCTCGCGATGAATTATACGAACAATTACATTCTGGTAAAGCAAAATATTCTTCCATTTTCAATTATCCAACAGTAACTTGGGCAGATATGGGAGCTATCGGTTGGTTGGTAGATGGCGCAGCTATTATCAATCAAGTACCGCTTTGTAATACCTCTTTTGGACCTTATGCTAGAGCAATGGTGCGTGTGTGTAAAGAAGAAAGTTTTCATCAGCGTCAAGGCTATGAAATTATGTTGAAGTTATGTGAAGGTACGCCAGAACAAAAAGAACTAGCTCAAGATGCACTTAACCGTTGGTGGTGGCCAAGTTTAATGATGTTTGGTCCAACAGATGCAGAATCTACCCATACAGAACAAAGCATGAAGTGGAAGCTGAAACGTAAAACGAATGACGAATTACGTCAACAGTTTATAGACCAAACTGTGCCGCAGGCTGAAATTTTAGGATTAACAATTCCAGATTCAGATTTAAAATGGAATGAGGAGCGTCAAAGCTATGACTTCGGTGAAATTAATTGGGATGAGTTTTGGCAAGTTGTCAAAGGTCACGGTCCAATGAACAAAGAACGAATGAAAGCCAGAGTAGGAGCATGGGAACGTGGAGAATGGGTTCGTGATGCAGCGATGACTCACGCACAGAAAAAGCAAAATAGGAAAGAAAAACAAGCAATATAATTCACCTGCAAGGTTTTGGTAACCTTGTAGGTATTAATTAAAGATATTATGGCAACAAAAAACTGGCCACTTTGGGAGGTCTTCGTAAGAAGTAAAAACGGATTAGAACACCGTCATTTTGGAAGCCTTCACGCAGCAGATGCAGAAATGGCTTTAGAAAATGCAAGAGACGTTTACACAAGACGAAACGAAGGCGTAAGCATTTGGGTTGTAGAAAGTAAGCATATTACAGCATCAAACCCAGAGCATAACGGCGAATTATTTGAGCCTGCACAAGATAAAGTATACCGTCACCCAACATTTTATGATTTACCAGACGAGGTAAAGCATATGTAAAATAACAAAGTTTGTCATCCTGAACTTGTTTTAGGATTTCTTTATTTGGGTTAAATGTCACCTTGAGCGCAGTCGAAAGGTCTCAATTTGAATGAAAATGAAAAACAAAAACCTATACAACTACATCCTTGGCATCGCAGATAATAGCCTCATTCTGGGTCAGCGATTAGGAGAACTTTGCGGTCACGGACCAAGTCTAGAAACCGATATCGCGTGCACCAATATGTCATTAGATTTATTAGGGCAAGTACGTAGTTATTATCAATATGCGGCGAAGATTGCAGGTGATGGCAGAACGGAAGATGATATCGCAATGCTGCGTAAAGAAAGAGAATATTTCAATGTGTTATTGGTAGAGCAGCCAAATACCGATTTTGGATACACAATGGCAAGACAATTCTTATTCGATGTGTATCATTTTTTGATGCTAAAAGAACTAGAAAAAAGTACCGATTTAAATCTGTCTGCAATTGCAAAAAAATCTATCAAGGAAGTGAGCTACCACAAGCGTTTCTCATCCGATTGGATTAAGCGATTAGGAGATGGTACCGAAGAAAGCCATAGTCGTATTCAAACAGCAATAAATGATTTATGGACGTATACCGATGAATTATTCCATCAAACCGAAGCCGATAAAGCTATGGTTGCTGAAGGTATTGGAGTAGATGTCACTAAATTAAAAGACGCTTATTACGAAGAAGTAAATTCAGTTTTAGAAGAAGCAACGTTAAGCATTCCAGAAAGCAAATATTTTCAAAAAGGAGGAAAGCAAGGCATTCATACAGAACATATGGGTTACTTGCTAGCAGAATTACAATATATGCAACGTGCCTATCCAAATATGGAATGGTAACAAATTCCTGTGAAAGCAGGAATCTTAGAAATAAAGTATACGTCACTTCGAGTGATTTGTGAAGAATGAACAAATTGTATCGAGAAGCATTTTAGTGAAACCCTTGTTTTTAGGAAAAAAATAATGACAACAACAGAGCAACATATCAACCCAAAACTTATGAAGATTTTAGAGTCTATTTCAGACCCAGAAATCCCAGTATTATCCATTATGGATATGGGTGTAGTGCGTTCTGCGGTTATCGATAATGATGTTGTTAAAATAGAAATCACACCAACTTACAGTGGCTGTCCTGCAATGGATGTTATCGGAGACGATATCAAACGTGCGATGCAAAAAGCTGGTTATAAGGCTGAGGTGGATTTGATTTTACACCCAGCCTGGACAACCGACTGGATTACACCAAGAGGTAGAAAAGCACTTGAAGATTACGGAATCGCAGCACCATTAGATGCTGAGTCTGATAAATCAGTGTTGTTAGAAGGAAAAAAATTAGTGAAGTGTCCGCAATGTGGAAGCACAAATACAAAAATGATTAGTCAGTTTGGTTCAACTGCTTGCAAAGCACAATTTCAGTGCAACGATTGCCAAGAACCCTTTGATTATTTTAAATGTTTGAAATGAAATGAAGGGATTACGAACAACAATATATAAAGTTGCAAGTTTAAAAGAGGCTAAAGAATGGTATTCCAAAGCATTTAAAACACAACCGTATTTTGATGAGCCCTTTTATGTGGGCTTTAATATTGGTGGTTACGAATTAGGATTGTTACCAGACGAATCTCAAAAAGGTGACAATATTCTATCGTATTGGGGCGTAGAAAATATTCAAGAAGCTTATCAAGAGTTAATCAACTTAGGGGCTACTGAACACGAAGCACCTCATAATGTAGGGGAGGATATTATGGTCGCAACGGTTAAAGATCCTTGGGAAAATATCATAGGAATTATTTATAATCCACATTTCAAATTACCTTAAAATATGAGTTCGATTCAATCGAAAATAGAGAATAACATTGCTTGGCTTCATTTAAATAGACCAGAAGTCTTTAATAGCTTCAACCGTGAAATGGCATTAAAACTTCAATCAATTTTAGATGACTGCGAAAGCAATCCAGAAGTAAGAGCTATTGTTTTAACTGGAAACGGAAAAGCGTTTTGTGCAGGTCAAGACTTAAAGGAAGTTACAAGTCCCAAACTAAATCCAGGGTTTAAGAAAATTCTAGAGGAACATTATAACCCAATAATTACCAGAATTAGAAACATTAAGAAACCAGTTATTGGTGCTGTAAATGGTGTAGCGGCAGGAGCAGGAGCAAATATCGCATTAGCATGTGATATCGTTGTAGCGCACGAAAAAGTAAGCTTCATTCAAGCCTTTAGTTTAATTGGTTTGATTCCTGATAGTGCAGGAACATTCTTTTTACCACGATTAATAGGCTTTCAAAAAGCATCAGCTTTAGCAATGTTAGGAGATAAGGTTTCAGCCGATAAAGCCGAAGAAATGGGAATGATATACAAAGTTTTACCATTAGAAAGTTTTGAAGAGGAAGTAAATAAACTAGCCTTGAAACTTGCTAATATGCCAACATTGGCATTGGGAAAAATTAAGGAAGCGTTCAATCAATCTTTAACAAATAACCTAGACCAGCAATTAGCATTAGAGTCAAAATTACAAATAGAAGCAGCTCAAACCGAAGATTACGAAGAAGGCGTTTCGGCTTTTGTAGAAAAACGTAAACCAACTTTTAAAGGAAAATAAATTTTTGTCATTCCTGCGTAGGCAGGAATCTTTTTTGAATGAACAAAGAACTTCTCATACAAACCCACCAAAGAATAAAACCATTTATTCACAAAACACCTGTGTTAACATCACAATTATTAGATGATATAGCAGGTTGTAAGGTGTTTTTTAAATGTGAAAACTTTCAGAAAATGGGTGCGTTTAAAATGAGAGGTGCGGCAAATGCTATTTTATCGCTTTCAGATGAAGAAAGACAAAACGGAGTCGTAACACACTCTTCAGGTAATTTTGCTCAAGCCGTTTCACTAGCAGCCAAGAAAATTGGTGTTAAAGCGTATATCGTTATGCCAGAAAATGCACCACTAGCAAAAAAAAATGGTGTAAAAACCTATGATGGCGAAATTATAGAATGTGAATCCACAGCTGAAGCTAGAGAATTTACAGCTAATAAAATTCAAAAAGAAACCAAGGCTTCATTTTTACATCCATCTAATCAAGATGAAGTTATTTATGGTAATGCTACAGCAGCAATGGAGTTATTGCAAGACCAGCCAGATTTGGATGTTATTTTAGCACCAGTTGGCGGAGGTGGACTTATTGCTGGTACGGCATTGGCAGTACATTATTTTGGTAATGATTGTAAAGTTATTGGTGCGGAACCTTTCGAGGTCGACGATGCCTATCGTTCTTTGCAATCGGGAAAAATTGAAAGGAATACAACTACAAACACAGTAGCCGATGGTTTAAGAACCTATTTGGGTGATCGCAACTTTCCAATTATACAAAAGTATGTTGACCGTATCATAAGAGTAGAAGAAGAAGAGATTATAAGCGCTATGAAATTAATATGGGAACGTATGAAAATCATCATAGAGCCTTCGTGCGCAGTCCCATTTGCAGCTGTGTTAAGAGAAAAAGAAGAGTTTAAATCAAAGAAAATAGGAATTATATTATCTGGGGGAAATGTGGATGTTTCTAAGCTTCCATTTTAACATAAAAATATGAATGTAGGAATCATCGGATCAGGAACAATGGGAGGTGGCATTGCACAAGTAGCTGCCACAGCTGGTTGTACTGTAAAATTATACGATACCAACCAAGAAGCTTTAGATAAAGCTAAAGCGAGTCTTGAAAAAATATTAAGTAGACTTATTGAAAAAGGTCGAATAGATACTGAAGAAAAGAAAAAAATTCAATCAAATATTTCGTATGTCGATAGCTTAAAAGCGTTAGCAGATTCAAATCTAACGATTGAAGCTATCGTTGAAAATATTGATATTAAGAAGAAAGTTTTTTCAGAATTGGAAAGCTATGTTGTGGATGATTGTATTATAGCATCAAATACGTCGAGTTTATCCATAGCTTCAATAGCATCATCATTGCAAAAACCAGAACGTTGCATCGGAATTCACTTTTTCAATCCAGCTCCTTTAATGAAGTTGGTTGAGATCATTCCAGCAGTACAAACGTCAAAAGCAGTTTTAGACAAATCAGTTGAAACCATAAAAAGTTGGAAGAAAACAGTAGCTGTTGCCAAGGATACACCTGGTTTTATTGTAAACCGTGTGGCTCGACCATTTTACGGAGAAGCTTTAAGAATTTACGAAGAAGGCATTGCTGATTTTGAAACCATCGACTATAGCTTGAAAACATTGGGAGGTTTCAGAATGGGACCATTCGAGTTAATGGATTTCATAGGTAACGATGTTAATTACACAGTAACAGAAACCGTATTTACAGCCTTTTATTTCGATCCAAGATATAAGCCGAGTTTTACACAAAAACGCTTAAGCGAAGCAGGTTATTTAGGAAGAAAATCTGGAAAAGGCTATTATGATTACGATTCTAGTGGAAAAATCATCAATAATTGTCATCCTGAACTTGATTCAAGATCTCATCAAGAATTGGCACAAACCATTTTCAATCGTGTCTTAGTAATGCTAATAAACGAAGCAGCTGACGCCTTGTTTTTAAATATTGCATCAGCAGAAGATATAGACAATGCAATGACTAAAGGTGTTAATTATCCAAAGGGATTATTGGCTTGGGCAGATGAAAAAGGAATTGATTGGTGCGTAGCCAAACTAGATGAGTTGTACAACGAGTATCACGAAGACCGTTACCGATGCAGTCCGTTGTTACGTAAAATGAATAAAGAAAATAAAACATTTTTTAACTAGCGTCAGTTCGAGTGCGAAGCGTATCGAGAACAAGCAAAACTTCTCGATACAATTTTCTGTCGAAAATCACTCGAAGTGACATATTGAAGTATGAAAGGAGTAGATATCCCACATAAAATGTTAAGTCAAGATGCGTTCAGTACTTGGTTAGGCATAGAAATTCTAGAATGCGAAATCGGTCGTTGTCGCGTAGCAATGACGGTTCGCAAGGAAATGTTGAATAGTATGGGAAAAGCACACGGCGGCATCAGTTATGCTTTAGCAGATACCGCTTTTGGTTTTGCTGCTAATACGCACGGAAAATTCGCCGTGTCAATAGAAACGAGCATCAACCATATAGAAGCATTAAATGAAGGAGATTATTTAGTTGCAGAATCTGTGATAGAAAACGTAAAAAATAAACTCGGATTTAATATTGTAGAAGTAAAACGAGGAAATGAACTTGTAGCACTTTTTAAAGGTGTGGTTTATCGCACTCAAAAAGATTGGGAATAAAATTCCTGCGAAGGCAGGAATCTCATAATAAAGAATAAATGAAATATTGGTACGTCTATATTATGGCAAACAAGCCAAATGGAGTAATTTATATAGGAGTAACTGATAATTTAGATGAAAGAGTTAAAGAACATAAATTAAAAGTTTATCCAAAATCTTTTACAGCTAGATACAATTGTGAGATTCTAGTTTATTTTGAAGAATTTGAAAATGGTGAAAAGGCGTCAATTAGAGAAGTTCAATTCAAGAAATGGAAGAGAGATTGGAAGATTAAATTAATTGAAGAAATGAATCCTAGTTGGGCTGATTTAAGTTTGAACTGGAATTTAGGAAATAAAATATTTAGGAATAACAAATAATAAGATACCTGCTTTCGCAGGCATTAGTTATGAAACAAGCATACATAATCGACGGCATACGAACACCAATAGGAAATTATAAAGGCACTTTATCAGCTGTAAGAACAGACGATTTAGCAGCTTTAGTAATCAAAGAAATAGTAAAACGAAACCCAAACATCCCAAAGGAAGCCTATGACGATGTTATTTTGGGTTGTGCTAACCAAGCAGGTGAAGATAACCGTAATGTCGCTAGAATGGCATCGCTATTGGCAGGCTTACCGTTTTCGGTACCTGGTGAAACTGTAAATAGATTGTGTAGTTCAGGTTTATCGGCTATAATTCATGCTAATAGAGCTATAAAAGCTGGTGATGGAGACTTGTTCATATCTGGTGGTGTGGAAAATATGACACGTGGCCCTTATGTTATTGCAAAACCATCGAGTGCATTTGGTACCGATGCTAAAATGTACGACAGTAGTTTTGGATGGAGATTTGTAAATCCAAAAATGCACGAAATGTATGGTACGGACGGAATGGGAGTTACTGCTGAAAATCTAGTAGAGAAATATAATATTTCACGAGAAGACCAAGATGCATTCGCGTATTGGAGTCAGATGAAAGCGTCACAAGCACAAGAAAACGGAAGATTAGAAAAAGAAATTCTACCTGTCGAAATTCCGCAACGCAAAAAACACCCAATCATTTTTTCAAAAGATGAATTTGTTAAACCAACGACGACAAAAGAAATATTAGGAAAACTTCGTCCAGCTTTCAAAAAGGAAGGTGGTAGCGTAACGGCAGGAAACTCATCAGGATTAAACGATGGAGCGGCAGCAACAATTATTGCTTCAGAAGATGCTGTTAAAAAATATAATCTAAAACCATTAGCCAGAATTGTAAGCTCTGCAGTGGTTGGTGTAGAACCTAGAATTATGGGTATTGGTCCGGTTGAGGCTTCTAACAAAGCTTTGGCAAAAGCAGGTTTAGCCATGGATGATATGGATATTATTGAGCTAAATGAAGCCTTTGCAGCACAAGCACTAGCGTGCACCAGAGCTTGGGGCATTGCTGATGATGATCCTAGAATTAACCCTAATGGAGGCTCAATTGCTATTGGTCATCCACTAGGAGTTACAGGAGCAAGAATAGCCTATTCAGCAGCTTTAGAATTAAAAGAACAGAATAAAAAATATGCATTGGTAACAATGTGTGTTGGAGTCGGACAAGGTTATGCTGCAGTAATTGAAAGAATTCCTGCGTAGGCAGGAATCTCTGAATAAAGATTATGAAACTCTGGTATGTCTATGTAATGGCTAACAAACCAAATGGTGTTATTTATATTGGAGTAACAGATAATATTGAGGAAAGAGTAAAAGAACATAAGAACAAGTTATATCCAAAAGCTTTTACGGCTAGATATAATTGTGATAAGCTTGTCTATTTTGAGGAAATTGAAAATGGATTGGAAGCCACAATAAGAGAACGAAGGTTTAAAAAGTGGAAAAGAGATTGGAAGATTCAATTAATTGAAGAAATGAATCCAAGTTGGTCTGATTTAAGTCTAAATTGGAATTTGGATAATAGAAAATATAGAGCAAATAATTAATAAGATACCTGCTTTCGCAGGCAATGATTATGAACAAAATACAACACTACGTCCAAGGACAATGGACCACAGGAAATGAAGAAGGTGCACCAATTTACGATGCCATTACAGGTGAGCATTTTACAAATTGGGCTGTTGAAGGATTAGATATTCCTGAAATACTTAATTACGGACGTACAAAAGGAGGAGAAGTTCTACGTAAAATGACTTTTCAAGAGCGTGGTAATATGCTCAAGAAATTAGCACTTTACCTTACCAAGCGTAAAGAACAGTTTTATGATTTAAGTTACAGAACAGGTGCAACTAGAGTTGATAGTTGGATTGATATTGAAGGTGGTTTTGGTAATTTGTTTGCCAACGCTTCATTACGAAAATTGTTTCCAAACCAACCGTTTCATGTTGAAGGCGATCCGATAGATTTATCTCGTGGTGGACGCTTTATGGCGCATCATATCATGGTACCTAAAAAAGGTGTTGCAGTTCATATCAATGCATTTAATTTCCCAGTTTGGGGAATGTTAGAAAAATGTGCGGTCAATTGGATGGCAGGTGTGCCAGCAGTGGTTTTGCCAGCTCCATCATCGTCATATTTAGCTGAAGCTGTAGCAAGAGAAATTATAAATTCTGGTATTTTACCAGAAGGCGCACTTCAAATTATAAACGGAACCGTAAAAACTGTTTTAGACACGGTTGAATCTCAAGATGTCGTAACCTTTACAGGCTCAGCAGCAACTGGAAGATTGTTAAAAGCACACCCAAGATTGATTGAAGAATCTGTGCCTTTTACGATGGAAGCCGATTCATTGAATGCTTCGATTTTAGGAGAAGATGCTGTTCCGGGAACGCCTGAGTTTGATTTGTTCATCAAAGAAGTTAGAAATGAAATGACCGTAAAAGCAGGTCAAAAATGTACAGCGATTAGAAGAATTATTGTTCCTGAAAATTTAGTTGAAGATGTTCAAATTGCATTAGCAAAAGAACTCGATAAAGTTACCATTGGTGACCCAAGACTTAAAGAAGTACGAATGGGCGCATTGGTAAGTAAGCAACAAGTTGAAGCCGTTAAAAGTTCTATTGCAGATATCAGCAAAGAAGCTGAAATGGTTTATGGCAATTTAGATAATATTGAAACCATTGGTGCGGATGCTAATAAAGGTGCATTCATCAGTCCAGTGGTGTTTAGAACTGATGATCCTTTCCAGAATAATGTTGTTCACGAGCGCGAAGCATTTGGACCAGTAAGTACCATTATGACTTACAAGTCAATGGACGAAGCTGTGCAATTAGCACAAATGGGTAAAGGCTCGTTAGTGTCTTCTATAGCAACTTATGATG
>JASBSE010000474.1 GCA_030149115.1 Winogradskyella sp.
ATGAGCAGAAAAAACCTTCAACATATAGAATTAAAATCTTCAGCAGAAAAAGAAAACACCTCAACAGATTTTCTAACCGCTGAAGACATTAAAGTAAAATCTAATTATTCAAAAGAAGACCTAAAAGATTTAGAACACTTAGATTTTGTAGCTGGCATTGCTCCTAACCTTCGTGGTCCATACTCTACCATGTATGTTCGTAGACCTTGGACTATTAGACAATATGCAGGTTTTTCTACCGCAGAAGAAAGTAATGCGTTTTACAGAAGAAATTTAGCAGCAGGACAAAAAGGACTTTCTGTTGCTTTTGATTTAGCCACACACAGAGGTTACGACTCTGACCACGAACGTGTTGTTGGAGATGTTGGTAAAGCTGGTGTTGCTATAGATTCGGTTGAGGACATGAAAATTCTCTTCGATCAGATTCCGTTAGATAAAATGTCGGTTTCTATGACTATGAATGGTGCTGTTCTGCCAATCATGGCATTCTATATAGTTGCCGCAGAAGAACAAGGAGTTAAACCAGAACAATTGGCAGGAACCATTCAAAATGATATTCTAAAAGAGTTTATGGTGCGTAACACATACATTTACCCACCAACTCCATCAATGAAAATCATTTCAGATATTTTTGAATATACAAGTCAAAACATGCCAAAATTCAACAGTATTAGCATTTCTGGTTACCATATGCAAGAAGCTGGTGCAACATGCGATATTGAGTTGGCATATACTTTAGCTGATGGTTTAGAGTACATAAGAAAAGGATTAGAAGCAGGAATGGACATAGACACTTTTGCTCCACGTTTATCCTTCTTTTGGGCTATTGGTATGAATCATTTTATGGAAATTGCCAAAATGAGAGCTGCACGAATGCTTTGGGCAAAACTTGTGAAGCAGTTTAATCCAAAAAACTCAAAATCTTTAGCACTACGAACGCATTGCCAAACTTCGGGTTGGAGTTTAACTGAGCAAGACCCTTTTAACAATGTTGCCAGAACTTGTATTGAAGCTGCTGCTGCTGCCTTTGGTGGCACACAGAGTTTACATACCAATGCGCTTGATGAAGCTATTGCTTTACCAACAGATTTCTCAGCGCGTATTGCACGTAACACACAGATATATCTTCAACAAGAAACACATATTACCAAAACTGTAGACCCTTGGGCTGGTAGTTATTATGTTGAAAGTTTAACCAACGAGATTGCCGAAAAAGCATGGCAACTTATTGAAGAGGTTGAAGAATTAGGCGGAATGACAAAAGCTATTGAAGCCGGAATTCCGAAACTACGTATTGAAGAAGCTGCTGCGCGCAAGCAAGCTCGTATTGACTCTGGACAAGACATTATTGTTGGAGTTAATAAATACCAATTGAAGGAAGAAGACCCACTTCACATTTTAGAAGTGGATAACCAAACGGTCAGAAACCAACAAATAGAACGTCTTAATCACATAAAAAGCACGAGAGACACTAAAGCGGTAACTGATGCTTTATCTAAATTAACAGCTGCTGCTAAATCTGGTGAAGAAAATTTATTAGCTTTAGCTGTAGATGCAGCAAGAAAACGCGCCACTCTTGGTGAAATTAGTGATGCTCTTGAAGCTGAATTTGGACGTTACAAAGCACAGATAAAATCATTTAGCGGAGTGTATAGCAAAGAAATAAAAGACGACGAAAGCTTTAAAAAAGCCCGAGAACTAGCAGACCAATTTGCCGAACAAGATGGTCGTAGACCTCGTATAATGATTGCAAAAATGGGACAAGATGGTCATGATAGAGGTGCCAAAGTAGTAGCTACTGGTTATGCTGACGTTGGTTTTGATGTGGATATTGGTCCATTATTTCAAACACCAAAAGAAGCTGCTAAGCAAGCGGTTGAAAATGATGTGCATATTTTAGGTGTATCTTCATTGGCCGCAGGGCACAAAACTCTAGTACCTCAAGTTATTGAGGAACTTAAAAACTATGGCAGAGAAGATATTATGGTTATTGTAGGTGGTGTTATCCCAAAACAAGATTACCAATATTTATTTGATGCTGGCGCTGTTGCTGTATTTGGACCTGGAACTAAAATCAGTGATGCTGCAATTCAGATTTTAGAAATTTTGATTGACTGATCTTAAATGTCAAAAAAGAGAAATCTAAAAATTTTTAAACGTTCAATTATTGTATCGTCAATAATTGGATTATTACTAATTCATTTCTTTATTCCTCGGTTAATTACTGAAATAAGAAACCCTATTGTTGGACTAATAAAGCGAAACAAACCAGTTGAAGTTGAGTTTAAGGAAGGTACTGATACAACTTCCAACAGAAAAGAGTTTGTTTTCAAATCATTCGACGACATTAAACTATCTGCCTATCTGATAAAATCTAAAACAGAAACACCAAAAGGAACGATAATACTACTTCATGGCATACGATCTAATAAAAATCACTTTTTAGGTTTAAGTACATTTTTAGCTGAAAATGGTTATAATTCTGTCGCTTTAGACCTCAGAGCTCACGGAGATAGTGAAGGCCAATTTTGCACATTTGGAGTCTTTGAGAAAAAAGATGTGCAAAAACTTGTTGACTATTTAATCGATAAGGAGAACCTAAAAAACATAGGTGTTTGGGGACAATCATTAGGAGGTGCTGTTGCCATTCAATCTATGGGTTTTGATAAACGTATTTCGTTTGGAGTTATCGAAAGCACATTTACTGATTACCAAACAATAGTCAACGATTATTTTGATTTACATGCTGGCTTTAGCTTTTTACCGTTTTCTAATTATCTTTCTAGCAGAGCTGCCACTATTGCTGAGTTTGATGCAGATGATGCTAAACCCATTAAATATTGTGAAAATATAAATCAACCCATTCTTATTGTACATGGAAATAAAGATAAACGTATAGATATATCTTACGGTAAAGCCAATTTTTCAACTATAAAATCATCACAAAAGAAGTTTTTAGAAATTGATAATGCTAATCATTTAAACGTTTGGAAAGTTGGTGGTAACACATACTTCAACGAAGTTTTAGATTTCTTAGACAACAGACAATAAAAAAGCCCTTCAAATGAAGGGCTTTTATTTATCATGATTTTATTTATTAATCATCAACTTTATCATCTTTCTTAATTTCATATTCTTTAAAATCTCCTCCATTAACAACAGACCATTCTTTCATTTCTTTAAAATAGGTTTTAATCGCCTTGTTAACATCTTCAACGGTTAGATTTTTCACCTTTTCTTCAATGTTTTTCTGAAACATCATATCTCTTTCATAATACAAGTTGTTATTAATTGTACTTGCCAATTCATTATCTTTTGCTCTAGATACACTTTGAGCTTGCACCCAACCTGCAACTGCATCATCAAGTTCTTGTTGTGTAATTCCGTCTTTAATAAATCGCGCTATTTCTTCTTCAAATCCTTTTTGAACTTTAGCTTCGTTTTCTGGCGCGTAGATAGCGTAGATATACATTCCCGAATTTTTATCATTTTTATTGCTATCTACATTAACTCCGCCTCCTGCACCATAGCTTACACCATCTTGCTGACGTAATCTCGTTGCTATACGAGAGTTTAAGAAACCACCACCAAATACAGATCCAGCTACTTGTAATGCTGCATAATCTTCATCATATTGACTACACTCAAAGTTTAAGAATCCTAAAGTAAAGGCATTCTTTTTGTCTGGAGTTTTTATTTGTTCGTTTGCAGGATTATTTGCTTTGTAAGGATCTTTAATTTCAGAATATGGTAAATCC
>JASBSE010000476.1 GCA_030149115.1 Winogradskyella sp.
TACTGGAGAAACTGGGGCAGGTAAATCAATTCTATTGGGAGGTCTATCGTTGGTTTTGGGGAAGCGTGCAGATTTAAGCCAGGTAAAGGATAAAGACGAAAAATGTATAATCGAAGCAAGTTTTGATATTGCTAACTATAATCTAAAATACCTGTTTACAGAATTAGATTTAGATTATGATGTGCAAACCATTATTAGAAGAGAAATTTTACCATCTGGTAAATCTCGTGCTTTTATAAATGATACACCAGTAACGTTAGATAGTTTGTCTGAATTAAGTTCACATCTTATAGATATTCACTCACAACATCAAACACAACAATTGATGGAAAACGATTATCAGTTTAGGGTTATAGATGCTCTTGCTGATAATAAAGGAAATCTTGAGGTGTTTTCAAAAAAGCTGCAAGATTATAGAGCACTACAAAAGTCCTTACAGACTTTAATGGATTCAAAAGCAGAACTAATAAAAGAGTATGATTACAATCTCTTTTTAGTGAATGAGCTCAATGAAATTAATTTAGAATCTATCAATCTTGAAGATTTAGAATCACAATACGAGCAACTTAATAATGTTGAAGTAATAGGGGAGAAGCTTGCCAATGCAAAGGGTATGCTCAGTCTAGAAGACCAAGGTGTTGTAGATCAGTTAAATACTGTAAAGCAAGAGCTTAATAAAATCTCTGGTTTTGGAAAAGCCTATGAGGCCATCGCTGAGCGGATTGCAAGTGTTCATATAGAATTAGATGATTTGTTAGTGGAGTTAGATGATTTAGAAGAAGCCTTGTCAACAGATCCGCAAGAATTAGATCGTATAAACTCTCAACTTCAAATTATTAACAATCTATTTCAAAAGCATGCTGTTTCTCAAATCGAAGATTTAATTTCTATAAAGAATGAGTTGGCGTCTAAGGTTTCTGATACAGAAGGTTTGGATGAGGCTATTAAAGCAAAGGAAGGCGAAATATCCAATCTTCAAAAAGAGCTAAATAAATTAGGAGATCAGATTTCTAAAAAACGACATTCTGTATTGCCAATTTTAATTCAAAAACTCGAAAATCTGCTGTCAGACTTAGGAATGCCAAATGCTAAATTTAAAATTGAGTTAACAAACTCTGAACGTTTCTTACCAAACGGAAAGGATAATTTACAGTTTTTGTTTATGGCTAATAAAGGATCTAGCTATAATGAATTGAAGAAATCGGCATCAGGAGGTGAATTATCTAGGATAATGTTGGCTATTAAATCAATTTTATCAGAATATATTCAGTTACCTTCTATTATGTTTGATGAAATTGATACAGGAGTTTCGGGAGAAATTTCAAATAAGATGGGAGATATTATGAAGCATATGAGCGGAAGAATGCAAGTATTTGCTATTACTCATTTACCACAGATAGCAGCTAAAGGGAATTCGCATTTTAAAGTATATAAAACAGACAATAATGACATTACTGAGACTAACTTAAAACGATTGATGGAAGAAGAACGTATTGTTGAAATAGCGCAAATGTTGGGTGGAGCGGATATTACAGAATCTGCCATGGCTCATGCAAAGCAATTGTTGAATTAATACTATATTTACAGCATTAAAACTGACTAAAATAATACACTATGTATA
>JASBSE010000066.1 GCA_030149115.1 Winogradskyella sp.
GCAATGATGTTTTGATATACCGCATAATAAATGTCTGGAATATCAATAGAATTTTCTTTTTTTGAAATCTCAATATCTTCAAAATACTTTACTGCATCGTAAGCGGTATAGCCAAAGATGCCATTATTTATAAATTTGAAGTCTTCATTAGAATCTACTTTAAATCGTCGTGTGAATTTGTTGATTTCTTCTACCACACATATAGATTCTGCAAAGTTGTTTTTAGAGCTTCCGTCTGGATAAGTTTGGGAAATTAAACCGTCCTTAACCTTAATGGAAGCAATAGGATTACAACAGATATAAGAAAAACTGTTATCATTGGCATGATAGTCACTACTCTCTAATAAAATGCTATTGGGAAATTTATCTCTTATTTTAAGATAAATGCTCACAGGAGTAATAGTATCTGCAAGTATTTTTTTGTAATGTGTGTATAAACTGAATGTTTTCATTTATGATTTAAAATTAAAAAAGGCTTGTCGTGAATGACAAGCCTTTTTCTATAATATAACATACAAGGTTTCTTTCACGAACATGAGTTTGCAAAATTCCACCACCAAGTATGATTTGTTATTGTTTTCATCTGTGTGTCAAATATAGAAATGAAAATTTTTATTTCAAACTATATCATAAAAAAGATTCTTGTCTTCATATAAATTATATACTTGAACAAGAATCTTTATAAAGTGGATTGCTATTAATCCTTAGGGAATTAGAATTTTAATTCTACATCAATATCAAATTCGTCATAAATAGCTTTATCTTTTATAGTTTCTAATAAAGATGGAGATTTATAAGTGATTTTGTGCTTTGTTCTGTCTATTTTTAAACTTGCAGTTGCAGAATTTTCAGTAACTGTCATAGGAAAAGAAATAGATTCTGATATACCTTTAATGGTAATGTCTCCTTTAACATTGTATTTTCCATTTTTACCACTCACAGAAGTGATTTTTAAAGTCGCTGTTGGATATTCTTCTACTCCGAAGAAATCATCTGATTTTAAATGACCATCTAATTTCGCTTTGTAATCTCCTGATAAGTCTGTGGTATTTATAGATGACATGTCAATAGTAAATGAGCCACCTTCTAAAGTGTTATCATTAAATGATAGAGAACCTTCTTTTAATTTGATTGTTCCTGTGTGTTCACCACCCACTTTGTAACCTTTCCAAGTTACTGTACTTGTTGAAACATCTACTTTTTTATCTTTTAAGACTGTAAATGACATAAAAGATATTGCTAAAATAAATAGCATAACGACATTTGAATTTCTGTTTTTCATTTTTGTTTGAGTTCTAAAAATTTATAAATAATTTATTTTCTGGCTTTCTTACTTTCTTGTAATGTTGTGTCTCATCTTCCTCAGATCTATACCCTAGTGTAACAACGACAGCCGCATTAAGGTTTTTAGAATTTAAATCTAAAATTTTATTGTATTCTTCGCTTTGAAAACCTTCCATAGGACAGGCATCAATTTTTAATTGTGCAGCAGCAGATAACAAGTTACCAACTACGATGTAGGCTTGTTTAGCTGTCCAAACAGCCTTTTGTTCTTGGCTAAGTTGACCAATTGTAGATTTTATAGTATTTGCGTAATCTGTAACATCTTCTTTGGTTACATTTCTGGTATCAATAACGTTATCAAAATAATTGTCAACTAGTTCATCACCGAAATCGGTCATATTGGCAAGTACAATCATATGAGAAGCATCTTCTATTTGTGATTGATTCCATGATGCAGCACACAATTTCTCACGTATTTCTTTATCTTCAATGTTTAAGATTTTATAAGGTTGTAAACCGTATGAAGATGCTGTTAATTGCATAGCTTTTTTCAGTGTTTCAAAATCTTCATTAGATATTGTTTTAGAAGTGTCAAATTTCTTTGTGGCATAGCGCCATTTTAAATTTTCTATTGTATTGCTCATGTTATTGTTTTTAGTTGTTTGTACTTTTATTGTATATACAAATGTTGTTTTAAATTTTTTTAATCTCTAAGTTTGGTGAGCAAAAGATTTAAGGTTTCCAATTCTTCGGTATTTAAATTATCAGTTAATTCTTTCTCCTTCTTATCAACAATCGGATCCAGAATGTCAAGAAGTTTTAAGCCTTCTTTGGTAATGTAGATGTCTACCTTTCTTCTGTTTTTTTCGCAAATAAAGCGTTCTACATAATTTTTAAGTATGAGTTTGTCAACTAGGCGAGTAGTATTACTCATTTTACTTATCATTCTATCCTGAATGTCTTTTAGGTTAGAAGGTTCACCATTTTTTCCTCTTAAAATTCTTAAAACATTAAATTGTTCTAAGGAAATTTCATAGGGCTTTAGTACAGATAATATACCGTCCTTAAAGTTTATGCTCGTAAAAGAAACATTTAAAACAGTTCTTTTCTCTAACGGTAAACTTGATTTTGTTTTTAAAATTTCGGCTATATCTTTCATATACAACAGTTGTATATACAAATATAAAATATTATTTTCACATCGAAATTAATTTTTTGTTAATTATTCAATTGTATATCTATCTATTAATAACTTTATAACATGAAGCGATTACTAATTTTAAGTCTGCTAGTTATATGCTCTTGTAAAAATAAGAGTGAAGAAATCAAAGAAACAAAAGAGTCTGAGATTTCTCTAAATGAAAACAAAGAAGCTGAGAATTCAGTAGATTACGATTTAAAAATATATGACTACGATGGTTTAAAACCATTAATTAATAAGAACGACGATAAAGTGCATGTGGTCAATTTTTGGGCAACATGGTGCGCTCCTTGTGTAAAAGAGTTACCTTATTTTGAAGAAATCAATGAAAAATATAAAGACAATAATGTTGAGGTTCTTTTGGTTAGCTTAGATTTTCCAAGAAATTATGATTCTAAATTGAAACCGTTTATCGTTAAAAGAAATATACAATCTGAAGTAGTGGCTTTTGATGATGTAGATCAAAATCGATGGATACCAGCTATAGATAAGGATTGGTCTGGCGCATTGCCAGCAACAATTATATATCATAAAGATAAGAGGTATTTCTATGAGAAATCTTTTACTGTAGAAGAATTGGAAACAGAACTCAAGAAATTTTCGGATCAACTATGGGTGATTTCTAAATAAAAATTTATAAACTATAATTTACAACTATGAATACATTAAAATTATTCGCAGTAATAGTGTTAACATTGACGCTGTCTGCTTTTACAGTAACCACAGATGAAGGTGGTTATAAAATTGGAGATATTGCTACCGATTTTAGTTTAGAAAACATTGATGGTAAGATGGTATCTCTTTCAGACTTTAAAGACGCTAAAGGTTTTATTGTTGTGTTTACATGCAACACATGTCCTTACGCAGTGGCTTACGAAGATAGAGTAGAGGCATTAAACAAAAAGTATGCAGACAAAGGGTATCCTGTGGTTGCAATTATGCCAAACAATACAGATGTAAAGCCAGGCGACAGTATGGAGGAAATGAAAGCAAGAGCAAAAGCAAAAGGTTTTACGTTTCCGTATTTAATGGATAAAGGTCAGAAAATATATCCTCAATACGGAGCTACAAAAACACCACATGTATACTTATTAGAGAAAACTAAAAAAGGAAATGTTGTAAAATACATTGGTGCTATAGATGACAATTACAAAGATGCAAGTGCAGTAAAAACTAAGTATGTAGAAAATGCGGTAGATGCCTTGTTAAAAGGAAAAGAGATTGAAGTAAAAGAAACTCGTGCTATTGGTTGTACCATAAAAGTTTAATAGTTATAGGATACTTTTTTAAAAGAAAAATGTTAAAATTAAATCCGAAGTTGTAACACTTCGGATTTTTTTACGTCTATATCATAAGGAAATGTTAATTTTGCTTTATTAAAATTGCTGTAAAAATTGGATTTATCTCAAAAAGATTGGACAAAGCAACTAGAGGAAGACAATAATTCTGTTGTTTTAGATGTTAGAACGCAAGAAGAAGTTAATGAGGGTATTATCCCAAATGCTCTTCATATAGACATTTATAAAGGACAAGGTTTTATTTATGAAGTCGATGCCTTGGATAAAACTAAAAATTATTATGTGTATTGTCGCTCTGGTGGGCGTAGTGCACAAGCGTGTGCTGTTATGAATAAGTTGGGTTTTAAAAATGCCTACAATTTGGTTGGTGGTTTTAATGAATGGCAAGGTGATGTAGCCTATAAAGAGTAAGTGTAATTAACTTTAAACGCTGTTTACTTATGAAAAGATTATTAATAATTGGCTGTTTATTGATGGCTATAAGTTTTGTAACGAGTTGCGTAGACAGCAAGATAGAAGATGCTGAAGTAAAACTTGTAACAGCTGAAGAGATGCAATCTATTCTAGAGTTGGAGGATGTACAATTGGTAGATGTTCGCACTCCAAGGGAATACGATGAAGAACGAATCGCTAATTCTCAAAATATAGATTATAACTCTCCTACTTTTGATGAAGATATAGCTAAATTAGATAAAGCAAAACCTGTAATCCTATACTGTAAAGGAGGAACAAGAAGCGCCAAATGTGCTAAAAAGCTCAAAGATGCCGGCTTTCAGAAAATATACGATTTGGAAGGCGGAATTTCTAAATGGAAACATTCAGAAAAATTAAAAATTGAAGTAAAGTCATAAAATTTAAAAACCGAACATTTGTTCGGTTTTTTTTATTCCTTAGTTATAATTCTTAAGGTTTTTATAAATTAGACGACTCTTAAGAAATATTAAAACCGCATAGATTACATTTGCGCATTAATGCTTTATTTATGACAGCAAAAAAAGTCCTTCTATTTAGCCTACTATCTTTATTTTTTTCATTCAATATATTTTCTCAGGAATTAGAGCCTGTAAAATGGAATTATGAAGTTGAAAAAATTTCAGATACAGAGTTCAACCTTATTTTTAAAGCCAATGTAGATAAAGGTTGGTATATATACTCGCAAGAGCAACCATCTGAAGAAAGCTTTGCGCCAACAACTTATTTTGAATTTCAAGATGTTGAGGGAAACTATAAATTAGAAGGAAAAACATCAGAACCAGATGTGCCAACTATTTATGATAAGATTTTTCAAGAAGAAGTAAAAAAGTTTAAAGACGAGGCTGTTTTCAAGCAAAGAGTAAGCCTTATTAATAAAGACTTAAAACAAATAGATGTTAAGGTAGATTATCAAACCTGTGACGATTCAAAATGTATACCTAGTGATTTTCTGTTTAATTTTTCTTTAGATGGTTCAGAAATCGTTAAAGAAGAAGTTGTTATTGACGAAAAGAGCAAACAACTATCAGAAGGTCTTAACCTTAATGTAACAGGTTGGGATAATTATGAAGAAGAAGTTATTGAAGAGAAGAGTAATCTTTCAATTTTTTTTCTAGGCTTTATTGGTGGTTTAATAGCGTTATTAACACCTTGTGTATTTCCTATGATTCCGTTAACGGTTTCATTCTTTACAAAGAGTGCAGGAGATCCTAAAAAAGGCTTATTCAATTCATTGTTATATGGATTCTTCATCTTTTTAATCTATGCATTATTAAGTATTCCATTTCATTTATTAGATACTTTAGATCCTGGAATTTTAAATAACATTTCAACAAATGTTACGCTTAACCTTATTTTCTTTGCCATTTTTATCGGCTTTGCGTTTTCCTTTTTTGGATATTACGAATTAACCTTACCACAATCATGGAGTGCGGCGATGGATAGCAGAGCAAATAAAATAGGTGGTTTTATAGGCATCTTTTTTATGGCACTAACACTTGCTATAGTATCATTTTCATGTACAGGTCCTATCTTAGGTACACTATTAGGTAGTTCGTTAACTGCAGATGGTGGAGCTACTCAACTTACCATGGGAATGAGTGGTTTTGGTTTAGCCTTAGCGTTACCTTTTACACTTTTTGCAATGTTTCCTAAGTGGTTAAATTCTTTACCAAAATCAGGTGGATGGTTAAATACGGTAAAAGTTGTATTAGGATTTATAGAATTAGCATTAGCACTTAAGTTTTTATCTAATGCAGATTTGGTACAACATTTTGGAATTTTAAAACGTGAAATATTTATAGGTATTTGGATAGTAATAGGTATTGGGTTAGCCTTGTATTTATTCGGAAAAATAAAGTTTCCACATGATGGTCCATTACAAAAATTAAGTAAAGGTAGAGTGTCAACAGCGTTGTTGGTTGTAGCCTTTGTGGTTTACTTAATCCCAGGATTAACCAATACCAAATGGGCAAATTTAAAATTGCTTAGTGGTTTTCCACCACCAATGTTTTATAGTGTTTACGAAAAAACATCAGAGTGTCCTTTAGACCTTAACTGCGATAAAGATTTAGAAAGTGGTTTGGCATTAGCTAAGGCAGAAAATAAACCTATTCTTTTAGACTTTACAGGTTGGGCTTGTGTAAACTGCCGTAAAATGGAAGAGCAAGTTTGGAGTACATCTGAAGTGTATGACATTTTAATGGAAGACTATGTTATCATTTCGCTTTATGTAGATGATAAAAAGAAATTGCCAGAAGATGAGCAATTCCAATACTTAAGAAGTAATGGAACGGTTAAGGATATTGAAACAGTTGGCGACAAGTGGCAAACATTACAAACCATTAATTTTAAGAACAACTCTCAGCCATA
Organism: Winogradskyella sp.; assembly: GCA_030149115.1. Taxonomy (GTDB): domain Bacteria; phylum Bacteroidota; class Bacteroidia; order Flavobacteriales; family Flavobacteriaceae; genus Winogradskyella. Next base: position 6,628 of record JASBSE010000066.1, read on the forward strand.
TTATGCATTACTAGATCATAATTTTGAATTGCTAAATTCTACAAAAGCTTATGAGCCAGATGCAGATGCTTATTACGAATGGCTAAAAACCGGTTTAGAGAATTTTAAGAAGTAATTATACTTCAAAATAAACATCTTCAAACGGTACTCT
>JASBSE010000162.1 GCA_030149115.1 Winogradskyella sp.
TTAACTGCTGCATAATGAAAACTATAATTGTTATAGGAGGAAGCAAAGGCATTGGTAAAGCCATAATTTCGTCTTTGCTTTCTTCTTATGATAACATTATTAATATTAGTAGAACTGAACCCGAAATTTCTGGTGGTAATGTAAAGCATTATTCTTGTGATATTCTCACGGATGATTTACCAGATATTGAAAGTACAGACGGGTTAGTTTATTGCCCTGGAAGCATTAATCTTAAACCTATAAACCGTTTAAGTATTGAAGATTTTCAGGACGATTTTAATATCAATGTTATTGGAGCTGTAAAAGCGATTCAAAAATATTTACCGGCATTAAAGAAAGGAAATAATCCTTCTATTGTACTTTTCAGTACTGTTGCTGCAAAATTAGGAATGCCGTTTCACGCAAGTGTTGCTGCTTCAAAATCTGCTATTGAAGGTTTAACAAAATCTTTAGGAGCAGAATTAGCACCAACTATTAGAGTTAATGCTATTGCACCAACAGTAACTGATACAGAGTTAGCTTCAAAACTTTTAAGGAATGATAGTATGGTTGAAAAAATGAACGAACGTCATCCACTTAAAAAATTCCTTCAACCTGAAGAAGTTGCTGATATGGCTGCTTTTTTATTGTCTGATAAAGCTACTTCATTATCAGGACAAATTTTTGAAATGGATTGTGGAATCGTAAGTTTTAAACTTTAATGTTTGATGAAAAAAATCCAATATCTTATACTGTTTTTAGTCATTAACTTCGGTGGTTTAGCCTTAGGAAGCTGGCTGATGGATAATGGACCAACTTCTGATTGGTATTTAAGTTTAAATAAAGCTCCTTGGACTCCATCTGGCTGGTTATTTGGTGTGGCGTGGAGTACAATTATGGTATGTTTCTCTTGGTATTTAGCAGAGCTGTTTATACTGAGAGCTTCAAAATATTTATGGATGATATATGTGTTTCAGGTCGTTTTGAATGTTGGCTGGAACTATGTATTTTTTAATCAACATTTAACCACTGTCGGGCTTGGAGTGATTATCCTACTAACCTTAGTTATTTTTTATTTATTCATCACATTTAGAAGTGATCGATTGAAATATGCCAAATACCTACTTCTACCCTATATCATTTGGTTGTGCATTGCCACTTCACTAAATGCTTACATCGTTTTAAACAACTAAACATGAAAATTTACACCTTACATAAAAAGCAGAATTTACCAATTTCTGTAGATGAAGCATGGGATTTTTTATCCGACCCAAGAAATTTAAAAACCATTACTCCAGATTATATGGGTTTTCATATACTCTCTGGTGCCGATAGACCAATGTTTCCCGGACAAATTATTCAATATATTGTTACGCCTGTTTTAGGAATTAAAACAAAATGGGTAACAGAAATTACACACGTTAAGGATAAAGCATATTTTGTAGATGAACAACGTTTTGGACCTTATTCCCTTTGGCATCATAAACATTTTATAAAACCTATTGAAGGTGGTATAGAGATGGAAGATATTATAGATTATAAAGTTCCTATGGGTATTTTGGGTCAAATGGTGCATCCTATTTTGGTAAAGCCAAAACTTGAAGAAATTTTTAATTACAGAACAACAAAGCTTGAAGAGTTGTTTGGAAAGTATTAATTAGAACCGTCATTGCGAAGGAAGCATGACTGAAGCAATCCTTTGATGAAACAGATAGCCACGTTGCTCGTTCCTCTCTCCTCGCTATAACACTATCAACATAAAGCATGAGCGAAAAAATAAACATATTTTGGTTTCGTAGAGACCTTAGACTAGATGATAACGTAGGATTTTATGAAGCCTTAAAAGGCGAACATCCTGTTTTACCAATTTTTATTTTCGATTCTGAGATATTAGACAAATTACCTGAGGATGATGCTCGTGTTACTTTTATACACGAAACCTTGCAAAACATGAGACAAACCTTGCAAGATGAACATAGCAGCAGTATTGCCATATATCATGGTAAACCGATTGAAATCTACAAGCAACTCACTAAAGACTTTAATATTAATACTGTTTACACCAATCATGATTATGAACCTTATGCAAAGGAACGCGACGAAGAAATTCAATCCTTTTTAAAAACACAAAATATTGAATTTAAAACATTCAAAGATCAAGTAATTTTTGAAAAGGACGAAGTAGTCAAAAGTGATGGTGATCCTTATGTGGTCTACACTCCTTATATGAAAACTTGGAAAGAGAAATTCAAAACCATTGATTTAGAAATTTTTTACACTAATGAATATCTAAACAATTTAATAGAGCATACACGCTTACCTAATCTAAGTTTATCTGATATCGGTTTTACAAAGTCAAAACAAGAGATAGCGGATTATGATGTTACACCAACACTGATTCAAGACTACGAAGACACTCGAAATTTCCCAGCTAAAGACGGCACCTCTCGTTTAGGACCTCACCTTCGTTTTGGAACAGTAAGTGTCCGTAAAATGGTAAAAAAAGCTATTGCTGAAAAAAATGAAGTCTTTTGGCAAGAACTGATTTGGCGTGAGTTCTTTATGCAAATCCTGTGGCATTTTCCACATACGGTAGATAAGGCTTTTAAAGCTAAATATGACCGAATTGAATGGAGAAATAATGAAAAGGAATTCAAAACGTGGTGTGAAGGAAAAACCGGTTACCCTCTAGTTGATGCTGGAATGCGAGAATTAAACGAAACAGGTTTTATGCACAATAGAGTACGCATGCTGGTTGGTAGCTTTTTGTGCAAACACTTACTTATAGATTGGCGTTGGGGAGAAGCGTATTTTGCAGAAAAACTACACGATTACGAAATGGCAAGCAATGTTGGTAATTGGCAATGGGTTGCTGGCTCTGGTGTAGATGCTGCTCCTTATTTTAGAATTTTTAATCCAACGACTCAAATTCAGAAGTTTGACAAAGAACATCACTACATAAAAAAGTGGGTTCCAGAATATCAAGAACTCACTTATCCTAAACCTATGGTAGATCATAAAAAAGCTAGAGAGCGCTGTTTAGCAACATACAAGACTGCACTAAATTAATTTATTTCCCAACACAATAAACTGAAAATCTTAACGTTGCAAATATTAAGACTTTATGTCTTAACAGAAATAACCATTTCAATAAACAATTTTTAAACCCTGAATAATCTTCAGGGTTTTGTTTTAATAAAAAAGCTTCAAATTAAAGTATTTGAAGCTTTTGATTCTTTTATCGAATAATTTCTAATTACCAGGAACGCGCTCTATCCTAGCTCCAATAGCTCTAAGACGTTCATCTATATCCTCGTAACCACGATCTATCTGTTCTATATTATGAATTGTAGATGTTCCTTTTGCAGATAATGCAGCAATTAACAACGAAATACCAGCTCTAATATCAGGCGATGTCATTGTTGTTGCTTTTAGTGTAGATTTAAAGTCATGTCCGATTACGGTTGCTCTATGTGGATCACAAAGTATAATTTTTGCTCCCATATCAATCAACTTATCCACGAAAAATAAACGACTTTCAAACATCTTTTGATGAACTAGTACTTCACCTCTAGCCTGCGTTGCTATTACTAAAACAATACTTAGCAAATCTGGTGTAAATCCTGGCCAAGGTGCATCTGCTATTGTTAGAATAGAGCCATCTATATAGTTCTGAATTTGGTATCCATCTGTATGTGCAGGAATATGAATATCATCACCTTGTTGCTCTACAGTAATTCCTAATTTTCTAAATACTGATGGTATTTGCCCTAAATCGTCCCAACTTACATCTTCTATGGTCAACTCACTTTTGGTCATAGCAGCTAAACCAATCCAACTACCAATTTCAATCATATCTGGTAGCATTTTGTGTTCGGTACCACCTAGGCTTTCTACACCATCAATAATGAGCATATTAGAACCAATACCCGAGATTTTGGCACCCATTCTATTTAGCATTTTACACAACTGCTGTAAATAAGGTTCACAAGCCGCATTGTAAATTGTTGTTCTCCCTTTAGCTAAAACGGCAGCCATAACAATGTTTGCCGTACCTGTTACAGAGGCTTCGTCTAAAAGCATGTATGTGCCTTTAAGCTCATCTGCTTCTACACCATAAAAATAGTCTTCTCTATTGTATCTGAATTTCGCGCCAAGATTTATAAAACCTTCAAAATGGGTATCTAAACGTCTACGACCAATTTTATCACCACCTGGTTTTGGGATATATCCTTTACCAAAACGTCCTAATAATGGACCAACAATCATTATAGAGCCACGCAACCCTCTTCCATCTTCTTTAAATTCTGCAGATTCTAGGTACTTTAAATTTACTTCGTCAGCCTTAAAACTGTAAGATCCTTTACCTAACTTTTCAACTTTTACACCTAGTTTCTTCAACAATGCTATAAGTTTATTGACATCAATAATATCTGGAATATTATTAATGATAACAGTTTCTGAAGTCAACAAAACCGCACAAAGTATTTGCAAGGCTTCATTTTTAGCTCCTTGAGGTTTTATGGATCCTTTAAGTTGATGTCCGCCTTCTATTTTAAATGTACTCATTCGTTATTAGTAACGTTTACGGTTGTTAGAATATTTCTTTTTGGACTTTTTAGAATTGTTCTTATTGCCATACTTAGATTTAGTACGCATTAAACTAGAAGAATCACTAAGATCCTCTTCGCTATTCTTCAAGTTAATTTTACCATTAGATAATTCAAACAAATGATCGAAAATAACATTATCCTCTACGCTATCTTTATTCCAATTGAGGTAACATTTTTTCATGTGATTTGCAATGGTGTAAATCAATGCTTCTTTCATATCACCTTCTTCCCAAGTACATGCAACATCTATCATTGTTTTTATGTTATTTCCATAAAAGCGATATTTTGGATGGTTCTGAGGGTATTTTAGAGGATCTGGACCTGCACTTAGCTCTTCACGGGATGGCTTTGGATAAGGAGAATCTGCATCCAATTCAAAATCTGCCATAATAAACAACTGATCCCATAATTTATGCTGAAAATCTGGCACATCTCTTAAGTGAGGTTGCAGATTTCCCATTACAGAAATAATAGCTTTGGCTAACTTGTTTCTTTCTTCTTTAGTCTCGCGAGTCTTAGCATGAGTTATCATTTTTTGTAAATGACGTCCATACTCTGGAATTATCAAATGTTCGCGCTCTGTGTTGTATTCTAAATTATCAATCAAAATGTAAAAATGTGTAGTAAATTATATAAACCCGAAGTTTCTAGGTTTTGTCGCAAAGTACAAAAAAATAGCTAGGTTCAAGGAAATTTTATAGAGAAATTACTCCTTCAACTTTTTCACCTACTTCCTTATATTTGGCGATAACTGCATCAGGATTTTTCATTCTTACATTAACGGATACACTTGTGTATTTACCGTTCTTAGATGGTCTTGTATTAATTACTGCACCTGTATGATTAAATAGTGCCTTTACTTCTTCTATTTTTGAAGTCTCAGAAATGACTATAAATTTATATAAATATTCCGTTGGCCAAAGTGCTGTATCTTGTAATTGTGACTTTAGCTTTTTGTAAAATTCTTCCGATTTTTTATTCTTATCCATTATCGATTTTTATTAATGCAAAGATACATCTTACTTTACATTTTTGGTTTTAATTTTTTATCACGATTTTTACTGCAAAAATACTGCCAATTTGAGTCCTAAGAAAATCGTTATTACAGGTGGTCCTGGTACCGGAAAATCATCAATAATCAATCATTTAAAACATCGTGGTTTTTTGTGTTATGATGAAATCTCTAGAGAAGTCACACTACAAGCAAGGAAAGATGGGATAGAACAACTATTCCTAACAGAACCTTTGCTGTTTAGTGAAAAACTTTTAGAGGGCAGATTAAGGCAGCATAATGAAGCCTCTAACGAGTCTGTCAACACTGTTTTTTTAGACAGAGGTATACCAGACATTTTGGCTTATATGGATTATATAGGTGACAAATATCCTCAATATTTTAGTGATGCCTCACAAAACAACCGCTACAATTATGTTTTTGTATTAGCACCATGGCAAGAAATTTTTACAAGCGATAGTGAGCGCTACGAAAGCTTTGAACAGGCTATAGAAATACATCACCACCTTTTAAAAACTTACATGAAATTTGGTTATCAACTTATTGATGTACCGTTTGAAACTATAGAAAAAAGAACCGATTTTATTCTGGAGGTCTTAAATTTGTAGTAATGCATCCTATTGAAGTTTTAGAACGGTATTGGAATTACACGTCTTTTAGACCCTTACAGGAAGACATTATAAATTCTGTATTGGCAAATGAAGACACCTTTGCTTTGCTACCAACTGGTGGTGGAAAATCAATTTGTTTTCAAGTTCCTGCTTTAATGAAAGAAGGTATTTGCGTTGTGGTTTCACCGCTTATTGCCTTAATGAAAGACCAAGTAAATACCTTAAAACAAAAAGGCATCAAGGCTATCGCATTGACTTCTGGCATGTCTTACAAAGATCTGGACACGCAACTAGATAATTGTATTTATGGCAATTACAAGTTCTTATACCTTTCACCAGAGCGTTTACAGCAACCATTAGTACAAGAACGTCTGCAACTTATGCAGATAAATTTAATAGCGGTAGACGAAGCC
>JASBSE010000171.1 GCA_030149115.1 Winogradskyella sp.
TGCATGTAAAACAGTAGCATGATCGCGTTGTCCAATTTGAGATCCAATACTAGCTAATGAAGCTTTAGTATATTTTTTTGCAAAAAACATGGCTAACTGACGTGCTTGTACAATATGACGTTTACGTGTCTTTGATTGAAGCGTACTAACATCCATCTGGAAATAATCTGAAACGACTTTTTGAATATAGTCTATAGATACTTCGCGCTTGGTATTTTTAACAAACTTGTCTACAATATCCTTAGCTAAGTTTATTGTAATCTCTTTTTTATTGAAAGATGACTGTGCTATTAAAGAAATTATGGCGCCTTCCAATTCTCTTACGTTAGTTTTTATGTGCTTAGCAACATACTCTACAATTTCATCTGGCATTTCTACACCATCTCTGTAAAGTTTGTTTTTAAGAATAGAAACTCTAGTTTCAAAATCTGGAGTTTGCAACTCGGCAGAAAGTCCCCATTTAAAACGAGATAATAAACGTTGCTCGATATCTTGCATATCTACAGGTGCTTTATCACTTGTTAATACAACTTGTTTACCGTTTTGGTGTAAATGATTAAAGATATGGAAGAATACATCTTGCGTACCTGTTTTACCAGATAAGAATTGTACATCGTCTATAATTAAAACATCAATGATTTGATAAAAGTGAATAAAATCATTTCTGTTATTCTTTTTCACAGAATCAATATACTGCTGCGTAAATTTTTCAGCAGAAATATAAAGAACCGTTTTTTCAGGATATTTATCTTTTATGTCTACACCAATAGCATGTGCTAAATGTGTTTTTCCTAAGCCAACACCACCAAAAATTAAAAGTGGATTAAAAGATGTTCCGCCAGGTTTATTAGCTACTGCAATTCCTGCATTTCTAGCTAAACGATTAGAGTCACCTTCTAAAAAATTCTCAAAAGTGTAACTAGGATTAAGTTGAGACTCAATTTTTACGTTTCTAATTCCAGGAATTATAAACGGATTCTTAAGTTCTGGACTTTTATTATTAAATGGAACATCAACGTCTTGAGATTTTACAGGTGTTCTGTTAGCACTTGGTATCTTTTCTGTAAAAGGTTGTTTGTTGCCATAAGTATTTTCCATTTTAATGACGTATACCAATTTGGCATCATCACCTAACTCTTTAGTAAGGGCAACTTTAAGGATTTTAACGTAGTGCTCTTCTAACCACTCATAGAAAAACTTACTAGGAACTTGAATGCTAAGTGCATTACCAGCAAGTTTAACAGCTTGTATGGGTTCAAACCATGTTTTGTAGGCTTGAGGTTGTATGTTATCCTTAATAAATGAGAGACAATTACTCCATACAGAATCCGCTGTGATCTCCATTAGTTAAATTAGATTTTTATGTTGTTAGTTAGATTAGCAAAAAAAAAGAGAAATAGGATTCTCTTAGCGTTTTGAACATGACAAATATGTGAACAAAAAATTAAAAAAAAAAATCAAATCAAGTTGAATTTCAAGAATTTTTTTCCCATGTTTAAAATCCATTAAAACTACAAATTTTTTATTTAAAATCATCTAAAATTTTGAATTATAACGAAATAGAAATACGTGTTCGCTATGGCGAGACAGATCAGATGGGAGTTGTATATCATGCTAACTATGCTGTTTATTTTGAAGTGGGTAGAACAGAGTGGTTACGTGAGTTTGGTCTTAGTTACAGTGCTATGGAAGCGGAAGGTATAATGCTTCCAGTAATTTCATTAAGTATAAATTACAAAAATTCAGCACGTTATGATGATGTGCTTAAAGTAAAAACTAGGTTAAAAAAAATGCCAACGGCCTCAATAGAATTTGATTATGAATTACTAAATAATAAGGGTGAATTATTGGCTACAGGTAATACAATTTTGGCGTTTGTAGATGCGAAACGAAATAGACCGACGAGATGTCCGAAATATCTTTTAGATAAACTGCAAAATTATTCGTTATAATTCATCGATTTCAACACCATAAAATTGATCAAATATTTCAAATATTTTAAAAGCGTTACCTTTTCTGACAGATATTTCCAACAAACAATCAAGTTCTAGTGTTTGATTTAATATTTCAATCTGATTTTCTTTAAGAATACGCATCACATTACTCATGTTTTTGTATTCAAATTTGAGTATGAATTGCTTGTTAATTGTTTTTTCTACAATATCTGAAGCTTCTAGAGCAAATTGAGCACCAGTTTTATAGGCATTAATTAATCCGCCTACTCCAAGTTTTACGCCACCATAATACCTAACAACAATAACTAAAACATTTGTTACTTCGAAAGATTGTATCTGGCCATAAATAGGCATTCCAGCAGAATTGTTTGGCTCTCCATCATCATTTGCTCTGAAGTTTGTTGTTTCTGTGCCCAATTGATAAGCATAACACCAATGCCTGGCAGAATAATGCTCTTTTTTAACTTCTTCAATGTGAGTTTTAATTTGATCTTCATTTTCAACAGGAAATGCATAACCTATAAACTTACTGTTTTTGTCCTTAAACAATTCACCAATTGAGGGTTTCGTAATAGTTTTGTATGTGTCTTCGGTTAACATTAATTATAGAGTTACTAAGATTATTGAAACTAGGGCTAAGCCAATACCAATCCAGTTTTTTGAAGAAATTACCTCTTTAAAAAGAAATAAGCCTATTAAACAAGATACAGCTACAATAGCTACGTTATTTATGGTAAATACAGAAGAACTTTCAAAACCATCTACTCGTAATGCTTTTAGTAAAAAATACATAGAGCAATAGTTCACTAATCCCAAGGCAATACCAAAAGGGATGCTTTTGGGGTTGAATTTTTGTTTTGTTTTAATCGTTTTAAAGCTTACCATAACTAAGCCAATAATACCTGCACTTGCAAAAATAATAGCTAAAAATAATGGCATATTTCCTTCTGGAGCAAAATGATTAACACTTGTATCGATTACACCAGAACCAAAGAATAGGATAATAGGTAGATAGATGGTTTTTGTGAGGACAACGTTAGATTTTGGTTTTATTGATGTGAGGTAAACGGCAATTAGAGCAAGAATAATACCTGTAATTTTCTTAAATCCTATACTCTCATTATACACTATTATACCAAATAGGATAGGAATAATTACACTCATTTTACTAGCTACGGATGCAACGGAAAGTCCGTTTTTTTGGGCTGTAAGTGCCATAACATTAAAGATGCTTATAAACAAAATACCTAAAGCCAATGCAGCATAAAACCATGGTTCATTTAGAAAATCAGCCAGATTTATCGGTTTTTTATAGAGTAGGAGTCCACAAGTAAATGCTATAATGTAATTAAAAACAATAGCTTGTAGAGTGTTTACATTGTACTTGTTAAATAGTTTAAATAGTACAAAAATGGCTGTTGACGATAAAACACTAAGAATCAGAAAAATCAAAAGAATTTGTTTTTAAGATTAAACATATTAATCACATCTTCATTGGTTTCATCAATGTTCCAAACCTTAATGCCTAAAGATTCTGCCATGTCTGTATTTTCCTTTGTGTCGTCTACAAAAAAGCAATGTTCTGGTTTTAGATTGTTACTTTCTAAAACAAAATCGAATATATCTTTATTAGGTTTTCTCAGCTGAATTTCCTGAGATAGATAAAACTGATCAAAACAACTTTTGAAGTCTTCATAAAAACTAACGTTAGATTTTATAAAGTCTATGTGCATATCATTAGTGTTGCTCAACAAAATAAGCTTAAAACGTTTTTCTTCAGCCAGTTGTTGAATGAACTTTAATCGGTACTCAGGAAAATCTCTTAAGATATAATTCCAGGCTTCAATGACTTGATTTTTATTTAAATATGAAAATTTAGTAGTGTAGAAATCTATAAATTCTTCTGTTGAAACTTTACCAACTTCGTACAACAAATTGGTCTTAATCATGTCATCTTCAAGCGTATTCATCTTAAACAAGTTAAGTGCATTTTGCATTGCGCCTTCCTTATCTAGATTAATAAAGACATCACCAAAATCAAAAATAAGTGTATCAATCATTCTTGTAGATTTTTAATAGATCTTCTTTTATGAGTTTTTCAGAAATTAATCTGCCATTTAGCTGAGGTGCTTTGGTGCCTGATTTAAATTCAGTTTTACCGATAAAAATTCTGGCTTCATCCCATAAACCTTCATCTATAAAGGTTTGAAGTGTTTTTGCTCCACCTTCAATAATTACAGAATTAATATTGTGTTGATGTAAAACTGCACAAATTTGAGATGCTAAAGGCTGATTAAAATCTAGCTCATTTTTAGTGAGTCTAATCGTTTGAGCTGAGGCATCAAAAATTTTGTAACTCTCATCTAGCTTGTTAGACTTGTCAATAACAATTCTGATAGGATTCTCGCCACTATAATCTCTAACGGTAAGACTTGGGTTGTCTTCAATAACTGTATTGGTGCCAACTAAAATGGCTTGTTCTTCCGCGCGCCATTTGTGTACTAATTGCCTAGAGTATGTGTTTGTAATCCAAACAGGTTGTTGTTTATCTTTTGTTTCTGGTGCAATAAAACCGTCTTCCGTTTCAGCCCATTTCAATATAATATATGGTCGTTTTTTATTGTGGTAGGTGAAGAACCGTTTTAAGTGTTCTTTACATTCCTTCTCTAGCACACCAACAACCACGTTGCAACCATGTGCTTTTAATTTGGCAATACCTTTGCCTGCAACTTCAGGATTGTCATCTATACAACCAATGACCACATTTGGTATGCTGTGTTTTATAATTAAATCGCTACAAGGCGGAGTTTTTCCAAAATGGCTACAAGGTTCCAAAAGCACATAAATAGTACTGTCTTTAAGTAAGGATTTGTTTTTAACAGAATTTACTGCATTGACTTCGGCGTGAGGTCCACCATAAGTACTGGTAAAACCTTCACCAATAATGCTATTGTTGTGTACAATGACTGCACCAACCATTGGGTTGGGTCTAGTGGTACCCAATCCGTTTTTGGCAATTTGTGAGCAACGTTTTATGTAATATTCGTGGGTTTGCAACTATAATTTAATTTTTACGTCTTCTGTTTTATCAATGCTATAGGTAGAAGAATAGCCTAAAATCTTATATTTTATATCACCTTTATATTGCACTTTTAATTTTTTAGAGAGTAGGCTTCCGAG
>JASBSE010000183.1 GCA_030149115.1 Winogradskyella sp.
AGTGTAAAAACAAGTAATATTAAAAGCAGATAGTTCTTCACAAAAAGTGTTTTTGTAAATATAACAAATGCAATATCTAGTTATTGTAAATGTTATGATAAAAAAATGCCTAAACGTAGGGTTTAGGCATTTTGACCAGCAAAATAAATGTGCTATTAACCATTATTTGTTTAAATATGATTCAATTACTTTGTCGTGGTGTTTTCAATACTTTATAGTTAGAAAAAAACCTTGCTTACCATAACAACTAGTGCAATGAGTAGTACAATACGTTTTACATTTTTCATAATTAGGCTAATCCTTGATTTGGACCGCTAACTTGATAAAAATAAACAAAAAAAGCGAAGAAATACACGAAAAATCGATTAAAAACATATTTTTTTAACAAATGAGTCCGAATTTTTCGACAGAAATAATCTACGAAATCATGTCAAACCCAGTGTATGGTACTAATACGTTAGGAATTTTAATACCATCTTTGGTCTGGTAGTTCTCTAAAATTCCAGCTAACACTCTTGGTAATGCTAAAGAACTTCCGTTTAAAGTATGGCATAATTCGTTTTTACCATCACTATTTTTAAAACGCAATTTTAAACGATTGGCTTGGAAGGTTTCAAAATTTGAAACTGAAGAAATTTCTAACCAGCGATCTTGAGCTGTAGAGAATACTTCAAAATCGTAAGTTAGGGCTGAAGTAAAGCCTAAATCTCCACCACATAGGCGTAATATTCTGTAAGGTAATTTAAGCTCTTTTAAAATGCCCTTAACGTGTTCTACCATACTGTCTAAAGCTTCGTAAGATTTGTCTGGATGCTCCACTCTAAGTATTTCTACTTTATCAAATTGATGCAGACGATTTAATCCTCTTACGTGTGCTCCATAGCTACCTGCTTCGCGTCTAAAACAAGGTGTATAGCCTGTGATTGCTTTAGGCAATTCATCTTCATTTTGAATGGTATCTCTAAAGATATTTGTTGCAGGAACTTCTGCTGTTGGTATTAAATACAGATTGTCTGCTGTAACATGATACATTTGTCCTTCTTTGTCTGGTAACTGACCTGTTCCAAAACCAGAAGCCTCATTTACTAAATGAGGCACTTGCATTTCGGTATAGCCTGCTTCAGTATTTTTATCTAAAAAATAAGTAATTAATGCACGTTGTAATTTTGCGCCTTTTCCTTTATAAACAGGGAAACCAGCACCTGTAATTTTATTACCAAGTTCAAAATCTATGATATCGTACTTTTTTGCAATTTCCCAATGTGGTAAAGCACCTTCAAACAAAGTAGGGATATCGCCTTCGCGATAAACTTCTTCATTGTCCTCGTCAGTATTTCCAGAAGGAACAATTTTGTTAGGTACATTAGGAATTTTGTACAATAACTCATTGAGTGCGTCTGCTTTTTCACTAAGCTCTTGTTCTAATGCTTTAACAGTATCTTTTAACTGCGTTGTTTTTTCCTTTAAAACATTTGCTTTTTGAACTTCGCCAGATTTAAATAAATTACCAATCTCTTTTGATAGAGCATTAGATTCTGCTTTTGTGTTATCTAATTGTGTCTGAAGATTTCTTCGGTCTTCGTCTAATGTAATAACATCGTTAATCATCTCGGTAGCATCAATATTTCGTTTTGCTAAACCGTTAATAACAGCCTCTTTATTTTCTCTAATAAAAGCAACTTGTAGCATATCTAAAAAAATTTGAATTTACGCCAAAAAGCGTATAAAATAGGGCAACAAAAGTAATAAGAATTTAAGCAGATAAAAACTATTTTGAAGGCAATATCCAGTCGTGGTGTTTAAAATGATGCCATTCTTCGTTAGCAAGGTCTACTTTTGGGTCTATAAGTGATCTAGATTGCTTACCATTTATACTAACATAAGCTCTAACATAGACTTTAACAGACTTTCCTTTTTTAGCAAAATCTTGTTTAAGATGCTGTGCAAATTGCCAAATAATATCTGGTTTAGTGCTTGCTCCTCTTTGTTGCTTTTTTGTGAGATAATCACTGAGCTTAATAGGAATCTGCTTATTAGTGGCCTCATCAATAACTCGATAACTAATAGTGCCACTTTTAGCGCGTAGCATCATACGCCAAGATAGGCGATGGCCTTCTTCGGTCCACAATACATCACCTTCAAAATAATGATGACGTAGAGGAAGTGCTATCTGGATAAGGAAGTAAGTAATAAAAATTGTTATAAATAAGGAGCTGTAATTTGGAGTTATAACTTCGTTTACGTTATATAATTCTTTCTTTTTGAGAAAGATATTTCTAATGGTTTTAGGTTCAAAAAAGAAGAGGCTAAATGCTATGGCCAAATAAGGGAAAATGCCAACTTGTAATACAATAGAGTTAAATAAATGAAAGAATATTGAAATAAAAAAGGCAAATTTTCGTGTTGGTTTAAATAATAAAGCAGGAATAATTAAACCGTCAAACATAATGCCTCCATACGCCAAAAAATAATGAAGCCACTCTTTTTGTAGTAAACCACCAATTATAGGATAATCTGCTTTGCCTTCCATTAATATTCTAATGAACGTTGTATCTAACCAATCTGGATATAACTTAGCAATAGTTGCGTAGGTGTAGAGTATAAACAGTTGTATGATAAACACCCATTTGCACCAGGCAGGCATTGAAATTCGCTTTAATGATGGGTTTAATTTTACATCTACAGAAGCATATCTGTTTGCTGGCATTAAGACCATTAAAAAACTCAAAATAAAGAGAAAGTAATAATGGTTGTTGTATGAAGACTTTTGCATTAAATAGGTTGCTGTCCACATTACGGCAAACATGAACATGCTAAAACGGTACTTATATCCAACCATAATGAGTAGCCCAAAAATTCCCATTATAATGTAGTAGGCATACATCCAGTTACCAGGTAGAGGTTGTAACCACTCAAAACCAATAAATGAAAATGTAAACTCAGGGTCTATAAGGGTACGCTTTACCCAACCTGTAAAAACAGCTCCTACTGATTCTAAAAAACAGAGTAAACCAAAGATAATCCTAAAGATAATAAGGCCAGAATTATCAATATGTTTAAATAGAAACTTAGACATCTATTGTTTTTATATGCTCTAAAGCATTAGTCATATCATTACTTAACTGTTTCTTCAGAGCTTCAAGATTTTCGAATTTCTGTTCGCTTCGTAACCAATGTAAAAACTCAATTCTTAAAGTTTCTCCATAAATATCTTTATCAAAATCAAAAAAGTGAACTTCTATAGATCTTGTTTTTCCGTCTACTGTTGGGTTAGTACCAATATTCATCATACCATAAATTGTTAAGTCTTCTATTTCAGATTTAACAACATAAACACCGTCTCTAGGTATTAATTTGTAGGATTCTTTAATAGCAATATTAGCTGTAGGGTAGTCTAATGTTCTTCCTATACCTTTTCCTTTTATAACTTCACCGGAAATGAAATAATTATAACCCAAATAGGAATTAGCAATTTCAATATTACCATTGTTTAGTGCTTTTCTAATTTTTGTAGAGCTTACAGTAACATCCTCAATTTCTTGAGCGGTGATTTCTTCAACCTTAAAATTAAAAGCTTTAGCAAAGATTTTTAAATCATCAATATTGGCACTTCGGTTTTTGCCAAAATGATGGTCGTAGCCTATAACAATTTGCTTGGTATTGAGTTCATCTACGAGAATTTGCTCCACATAGTCTTTAGCAGAAAGATTAGCGAATTCTTTTGTGAATTCTTTTACAATAACCTCTTCAATTGCTAAATTCTTAAGAAGTTGAATACGCTCATCAATAGTATTGAGAAGTTTTATGGTATCATCTTTTTGAAGCACCATACGAGGATGCGGAAACAATGTTAATACCGTAGGAACAAGATTCTCTTTTTGAGCAAGAGAAACAACGCGTTTTAGTATTTTTTGGTGACCAATATGGACTCCGTCAAACGTACCTATAGTAATTATTTTTTCAGTCTTCAAAGCAATTCCCAATATTTTATCAAAGTTAGGTCTTTAAACAGAAAATTAATAATGAAGTAGGCTATTTTCCGTTAAATTGATTCATAGTGTTATTAACTCCGGCAAGAGCGAAGGACTTAACTAATTCTGCTGAAATTTTAAGGCGTTCTTCGAGTTTTGAATTTTCTTCTTCATTCCATTCACCGAGAACATAATCAATTTGTCTTCCCTTGCTAAAGGCATCACTAATACCAAACCTAAAACGATTATATTTTGTGGTTTGTAGTTTATCTTGAGTATCTTTTAACCCATTGTGTCCACCATCACTTCCTTTTGTTTTTAATCTAAGTGTGCCAAAAGGTAAGTTGAGGTCGTCGGTAATAACTAGTAGGTTGCTTAGTGGTATTTTTTCTTTTTCTAACCAATACTTTATAGCTTTACCACTAAGGTTCATGTAAGTGCTTGGCTTTAGAAGAATTAATGTTCTGCCCTTAACTTTTAAGGTTGTTACATTACCAAGTTTTACGGTTTCAAAAGTGGCTTCTTCCTTTTCAGCTAAATAGTCTAAAATTTTAAAACCAATGTTATGTCTGGTGTTATGATATTTTTCACCAATATTACCCAATCCAACAATTAAGAATTTTTTCATAAGGTCTTCTTCATTTTCGTTAACGGTGTTACCAAAACCAAGCCACTTTTTTAAGTGTTTCCACATTCTGTTTAATTTGTGTAAAAATAAAAAAGCATTCTGTATAAGAATGCTTTTTTAATATCTGAAAAGTTTTTTGAACTATTCTTGAGCTTCTGCTGCTGGAGTTTCAGCTGCACCTTCTGCAGTTTCTCCTTCTTCAGTTTCATCTTCATCATCGTCAGCACCTGCAACAGATAATCTACTACGTCTTACTTGGCAAACAACTATGTTATCTGGGTGCATAAATTTATAGTCCTCATTAGTAAGCTGACTAATGTAAAGCTTAGAACCTATTTTTAAAGGAGTAATATCTACCTCTATAAAATCTGGTAATTTAGAAGGTATAGCTTTAACTCTTAATTTACGGTAAGGTACTCTCAAGTTACCACCATTAAGAACTCCTCTAGAAGTTCCAACAGTTTTCACAGGAATTTCCATAGTGATTTCTCTATCATCATAGATTTCATAAAAATCTATGTGAAGAATTTTGTCGGTTACTGGGTGAAATTGAATGTCTTGCATAACAGCATTAAATTCTTCACCGTTATCTAAGGCAATCACAACTGTATGCGCATTTGCGGTATATACAAGTTTAGAGAATGCCAATTCTGGTGCAAAGAAATGCACTGGCTTAGCTTCCGCTCCGTATAATACGCAAGGAACCTGACCAGCATTACGTAAGGCTTTTGTTGACGTTTTGCCTACGCTTTCTCTTTGAGATCCATTAATTGTAATTGATTTCATTTTAAAAGTTTAATTATTAAATATTTAAATTCCTCGTTTTGAGGGCTGCAAATTTAAACATATAATAGAGAAATACTAGCCTTTTTGTAGTATTTTTTAATGACAAGGAATTTTCAAAAGAAAAATTCTTAACAAACTATGATAGGCTAGACAAAAAAAGGTATGTTGAATTACTTGTTTTACATTATAAATTTGTTGCTAATTGATTGATTATGATGCACATTGTACATCACACCAGCAAACAAATTAGCACAACTCAAAACTTTAAGTTTTTTACTCTCTTGTTTTAGAGGAATAGAATTGGTAACGATTAATTCTTCAAGCTTAGAATTTTCTAATCGCTCATATGCACTACCAGACAAAATAGGATGTGTACAAATGGCTCTTACACTTTTAGCACCGCGCTCCATCATTAAATCTGCAGCTTTAGTAAGTGTGCCAGCCGTATCAACCATATCATCTACTAAAACTACGTTTTTACCAGTTACATCACCAATAAGCTCCATATGCGAAATTACATTGGCCTTAGCACGTTGCTTGTAGCAAATTACAACATCACTCTTTAAAGCTTTAGAGTATGCATAAGCACGTTTAGAACCTCCCATATCTGGTGAAGCAATGGTTAGATTATCAAGGTTTAAACTTTTTAAGTATGGTAAAAAGATAGTAGATGCAAATAAATGATCTACAGGTTTTTCAAAGAATCCTTGTATTTGGTCTGCGTGCAAATCCATAGTAATGATACGAGTTGCACCTGCAGCCTCTAACATTTTAGCTACTAATTTTGCAGCTATAGGAACTCTTGGTTTATCCTTTCTGTCTTGTCTTGCCCAACCAAAATAAGGCATTACAGCTGTAATGTGTCTTGCAGATGCACGTTTTGCAGCATCTATCATTAACAACATTTCCATTAGATTTTTTGGTCCAGGATGCGTAGAACCAATAATAAAAATACGTGTACCTCTTATAGATTCTTCAAACGAAGGTTGAAATTCTCCGTCGCTGTAAGTCGAAGTAATAACATTACCTAATTTAACACCATATGCAGCAGCAATTTCTTCTGCTAAATCTTTGCTTTGTGAACAAGTGAAAACCTTGGCTTCTGTAATATTATTGGGCATTTTTGAAAGTAATTAAAAGAGTTGTTAGTTGGATTATTTAAAGCGTTCAAAGTTAGAAAAATTATTCACTCACTAAAAGCATAAAACCCACTATTTTTAGTTGCTTGCAGAAAAATATTTTATACTTTTGCTGTTCCGTTTGCTCAAGTGGCGGAATTGGTAGACGCGCTGGATTCAAAATCCAGTTTCTTCGGAAGTGTGGGTTCGATTCCCACCTTGAGTACAAAACTTCTAATGTTTAAATACGTTAGAAGTTTTTCTTTTCTAAGAAGAATGTCAAAAATAGTCTAGTTTATTATATTGGCCTATAAAACCTTTTCAAAGTTTGAAAGTACAATTTTTAATTTTTGCTTTTTTTTTACTCACTCAGCTTGCTGTGGGGCAAAAGTTTCAGGATACTAGTCCCTTTCGAAACGATTTGGGTTTAGTCATAATTCCGGTCTCATTTAATGGTGTAGAAAAACAGTTTGCTTTAGATACTGGTGCTGAATATACGGTAGCTTATGACTGGGCGAATAATGAATTAAAAAAGACCAACAAAACACTCAATGTAGTGTCTTCGAGTGGTCTGCGT
>JASBSE010000208.1 GCA_030149115.1 Winogradskyella sp.
ATCAGCAGGAACATATACTGTAAGAATATTTGATTATTTCGGAACAGCAGCGTTCACGTTAGATCTGACTTGTGTGGCAGCACCAGAGTGTGTGTCACCAACTATAGATGATATCTCAGTAGTAGATAGCTGTAATGGTGATGGTACAGGAACCTTTAATGTAGAGGTTGTAGTATCTGATGCAGGTTCTGCAGGAACAGTAATTAGTGATGGCACAAATACATATCCAGTAGTTGCAGGAACTGTAGTGGCAGGACCATACAACAGTGGCGATATTGTAACATTAACAGTAGATGCTACTGATGATGCTTGTGACTCAAGCTTAGGTGACTTTACGTTTACTTGTCCAATACCAGGACCAGATAATGATGACTGTGCCAATGCAACAGCGATAGCATGTGGTGATACAGTAATGGGCTCAACAGCCAATGCTACAGATTCAGGTAACAACTCAGCACCAGATGTGTACTACTCTTTAGCAGGAACAGCAGCAGGTGAAGAAATAACAGCAAGTTTATGTGGATCGTCTTTTGATACATATATCAGAGTTTTTGATACTTGTGGAGGTACAGAATTATATGGAAATGATGATTCTTGTGGTTTACAATCAGAAGTAACCTTTACATCAGATGGAGCTACAACATATATTATAATGGTAGAAGGTTTTGGTTCTAGCTCAGGAGACTATACCCTAGCAGTTACTTGTGTGCCACCAGTATCAGCACCTGATAATGATTTATGTGTAGATGCTACACCTATAGCATGTGGCGATACTATCAGTGGAACTACAACCAATTCTACTTTAGATGATGCTGGTTTCTGCGGAACCTCAAATACAGCTGGTGGAGTTTGGTATAGCTTTACAGGTATTGAAGGTGAAGCTACAATTAGTACTTGTAATTCGGCAAACTTTGATACTAAACTAAGTGTCTTTACTGGTATGTGTGGAGATTTAGCTTGTGTTGGAGGAAATGATGATGGTGGTGGATGTAGTGGTTTCACTTCAGAACTTACCATTCCAACTACAGCTGGAGTAGAATATTATATTTTAGTTCATGGATTTAGTAGCTCTACAGGAGATTTTGCCTTAACATTGACTTGCGAGTCTTTAGATCCTTGTGATGCAGAAGTATTACCAGAATTAACATGGACTGGTGCTATGGATACTGATTGGGAGAATACAGGTAACTGGGATAACAATGAAGCACCTAGCTTAATGGTATTTGCAGATGTAACTATTCCAATGGGAACTCCAAATTATCCAATGTTAACAGTTGGACAGAACCTTTACATTGCAGAATGTTCTACAGTAACTGTAGAGAGTGGAGCTTCTTTAAATGTTGGAGCTAATGTAGAAGTAACAAACAACGGTATCGTTGCTAACGATGGTACTGTAACTTTTGAATCTGACGCTACAGGTTCTGCTTACATTGGTTCAGGTATGGGTATGTTTATGGGTGATTTCACCGTAGAACGCTATATCCCAGCAAAAAGAGCTTATCGTCAACTAGGTTCTCCTGTTACTACGAGTACACCAATATCTGATAACTGGCAGCAGGATACACACATTACTGGTCCAGCAGGAAATACAGACGGATTTGATGCAACATTAACAGGAAACCCTTCGGCTTATATCTTTGATAACGTTGGATATGAGTATGTAGAGTTGGCTAATACCAATGCTACTAACTTAATACCTGGAACTATGTATCATATCTTAATAAGAGGTGATCGAAATACAGATCTTACAAATAACAATGCAACACCATCAGAAACTACATTACACGCTACTGGTGAGTTAACTGCAGAAAATGTAGGATCTCAAATGATAGCAGTGAATGTACCAGAACAACGATTTATAGCTGTAGGTAATCCATTCCAGTCACAGATTGACATGAATACTGTATTAACTACAGGTTCAACAAATATCAATCCTAATTTTTACTGGGTTTGGGATCCAACCTTAGGTACTAGAGGTGCTTACACAGCTGTTATGGCTGCATCTGGAATTGCTTCAACGGCTGGTTCTGATGCTAATCAATTCTTACAAGCTGGACAAGCTGGTTGGGTTTACACAGCTGGTGCAGGACAGTCGTCTGTAATCTTTGATCAGTCTAGTAAGAACAATTCTGGTTTTGAAACTTCAACGTTTACCGATAATGGTGGAAATTCAAGTTTAAGTCAATTACGTTTATCTTTATATGAAAGTAGTGCATTTGCTAATAACGACACAGCTACTGACGGTGTGTTAATATTATTTGGCGCTAATGGAAATAATGGTATAGATGCTAATGATGCACTAAGCATTACAAACTTAGATGAGAATTTTGCAATCAGCAATGATAGCGAATTGTTAAGTATTGAAAACAGAGCAATGCCACAGGAAACAGAAGAAATCCAATTGGAAATCAATACTTATAGAAATACAAGCTATACAATTGTAGCTGAAGGTGTATCAATAGAAGGAGTTACTCCTTACTTATATGATAACTATACAGGTACTTATACAGAGATCCCTCAAACAGGATCTGTTAACTATAGTTATACTGTTGATGCAGGTATTACATCTTCAATTGCTAATAGTCGTTTCAAGATTGTATTCTTCCAAACAACTTTATCAACTGGTAACTTTGATTTAGATAGCGTTAAGCTTTATCCTAACCCAACTAACATAGGTAAGTTCTATATAAATGTTCCTTTAGGAATGGATGACTTAGAAATTACAATCTATGATGTTTTAGGTACTAGGTTATATAACGAAACAGGATTTAATGCTGGTAGCAGAATTACAGTGGAAGCTGGTTCGGAATTCAGTATGGGAACCTATTTTGTAGAGTTGAGTTCTAAAGGTAGAACAACAACTAAAAAATTAATTATTAATTAATACATTTATATTATGAAGAATTCTAAAAAGCGAATTTCTAGAGCCATCGGTACAATGGCTATAGTATGTGCATTGTTTATGTCTACAGACATAAACGCACAAGGACCTCCAGGTGGGGCGACAGACACACAAGATGTTCCTTTAGATGGCGGGCTAGTAGCTTTAGTTATCGGTGCAGCAGCATTTGGTGTTAAAAAATTACGAGATAATTTAAAATAACGTGATTTGATTAAGCTTAAAAATTTATTAAGCGACATACCATTACCAATAAGGCTTTTTTTAAAAAAAGCCTTATTGTTTTTTGTTGTATGGAAAATAATATACATTGGTTTCTTGCTGAAATCCAAGGTAGTAGATCATCAATTAACAACTCACATCGGTAATGCATGTGTCGAGATATTAAATAATTGGAGTCCTATGTCAGGCTTTAGAGCCGTTAGAGAAGCAAAAACTTCTATTTATGAAGGAGAAGCCACTACTGAAATAGCTTCTCTTATATTGCATAATGACAAAAGGGTTTTATATATAGCTGATCTGTGTAATGGCTTAGAATTAATTGCATTATATATTGGCTTTATTGTATGTATGCCTTCTTCGTTTTGGAGAAAAGTACGCTATATAATTATTGGAGTTATTATACTAGATGTTGTTAATATAGCTAGGTGTATAGGCTTAATTTACTTGCAAGAGTATTACGAGTATTATTTTGATATTGCACATAAATACATATTTAATGTTACCGTTTATTCAGTTACATTTTTATTATGGGTAATTTATACCAGAAAAATTCATTTAAATAATGAAACTATACAAGTCGGATAAGGTTCGTTTTATAATGGGTCTTGTTATTATTTTTATACTATATTCTTGCTACTATATTTTTATTGCAGAGCAAAGAGATACTGCGATGATACCGAGGAAATTGAGGCATTTTATTAGTCTCTTGTTTACAGTTGCTGTTTACTTTGCAGGAACTTTTCATCTCGGAAAACTTAAGGCAACATGGATGTCAACATTTTGGCATATAGTGCACATTAGTGGACTATGCATAATAACAGGTATTGGGTTATTTGATTGGTTATTTCTTGAAGGAAATGCAATACCAAGACTTAGTATCTTTGCAAGATCAATTCAAGAAATCTTAATTTCACC
>JASBSE010000211.1 GCA_030149115.1 Winogradskyella sp.
ACTCCTTCATCAGGGTTTTCCACTTCCGAACCTAAATACCAATAATGATAAAATTCACCGTCGTCTTCACTTCGCTTTGCACAAATAGTATATTCTGGAATTTTAGTATTAAACTGCTCTTCCAGTTCTCGCATAGCAGCATCCATTTTGTTTACCGACAATTGCGAACCTACGGTATTTAAAAAGAATTTAGTTCGTCCTGTGATTTTGATTTCAGCACGTTCAACATCGGTGAATTCAATGGTATCACCAATAAGATATCGCCAAGCTCCACTAACTGTACTTATTATTAAAGCGTAATCTTGATTGGTTTCAACTTCTTCTAAAGTCAAGGATGGCGCATCATCAGTAAGTGATCCATCTTCATTAATATATTCAGGTTTAAATGGTACAAATTCAAAATAAATACCGTTATCTGTATTCAGTTGCATTGCATCGGTTTCGGGACGTACTTGCGTTGCTATGTAGCCTTCTGAAGCCAAATAGGTATCTATCACTGTAACTGGTTTACCCATTAAAGCATTAAAACTTTTTTCATAAGGTCCAAAAGCTACACCACCAGAGGTATAAACTTGAAGATTCGGCCAAATCTCATGAATGTTTTTCAAGTTATGATGTTCAATCACTTTTTGAAGCATTAACTCTATCCACGATGGAATTCCGCTTAATGCTCCTATGTCCCACTCCTCTGCTTTTTCTGCAATAGTTTGTACACGTTCGTCCCAATCATCAATTTTTGCAACATCTTTTCCAGGTTTGTAATATCCACTAAACCACGACGGAATATTACTGGCACTAATGCCACTAATTTCTCCTTCGAGATGATCATTGTTTTCTTGAAGGTCTGTTGAACTTCCCAAC
The DNA here is from genome assembly GCA_030149115.1 of Winogradskyella sp. Classification (GTDB taxonomy): domain Bacteria; phylum Bacteroidota; class Bacteroidia; order Flavobacteriales; family Flavobacteriaceae; genus Winogradskyella. Next base: position 862 of record JASBSE010000211.1, read on the forward strand.
ATCATAATATCCTTTTCAAAAAAATCTGCTGGTAAATCGAAGTTCTTGAGCGCAAAAACCTGCTTTATTCCTGCTTGCCTAATAGCTTCAATCATTTCATCTGTTACAGGAATCCGTTTACTAGTTTTTCCTGTAGTACCAGAACTCAATGCAAAATAATTAGGACTCCCAGGCCAAGTAACATCAGACTCACCTTTATGTAGCTTATGCCACCAAGCGTTATTTATTTTATTATAATCAAAATATGGAAGTTGTTTAGCAAAATTAGTTTCAACATTATCAGACTCTAAAATCGTTTTAAAATCATAATGCTTGCCGAATTGAGTATCTTTTGCTTTTGTCAATAAATCCTTGAGTACGTCTTTTTGAGCTTCAACATGATTAACTTCTTTAGAAATAAAGTCTTTGAGATAAATAGCTCCTTTAATGATATATCCGATAAATGCCATTAATTCTATTCTTTATTATGATAGATTGTGTAAGTATTGTTAGTAGCTACACATATTTTATGTGAAAGTACTATTAAATTACAAGAATACATTTAATGTTAACATAGTTTATCAAAACTATTGTATTTGCAACTCATATAGGCATATCATTGCTTTCTTCACCAAACAATAAAAACGTTAATGATTGATGAATAGTTTTTTAATAGTTACTCATAAAATTCCTTAATTTTGCGCATCAAATTTTTAGTCTTATAAATAAATTTAACATGAAGAATACAGCACTTACTGATACTCACATTGCTCTTGGAGCTAAAATGGTTCCTTTTGCAGGTTACAATATGCCAGTACAATACGAAGGTGTAAACATAGAACATGAAACTGTACGTAAAGCTGTTGGTGTTTTTGATGTGTCTCATATGGGTGAATTTTTGATTGAAGGTCCTCACGCTTTAGAGCTCATTCAAAATGTATCGAGTAATGACGCGTCAAAATTAGAAATTGGTAAAGCACAATACAGTTGCTTACCAAATGATGAAGGTGGAATTGTAGATGATCTAATTATATATAAAATTAAAGACGAAACTTATCTGCTTGTTGTAAATGCCAGTAATATTGAAAAAGACTGGAACTGGATTACCTCAAAAAATGATGTTGGTGCAGATATGCGAGATTTGAGTGAAGATTATTCACTTTTAGCAATACAAGGTCCAAAAGCTGTTGAAGCGATGCAATCTTTATCTAGCCATGATTTGTCTGCTATAAAATTCTACAATTTTGTGGTTGGTGATTTTGCTGGAATAGAGCATGTCATCATCTCTGCTACTGGTTATACTGGCAGTGGTGGTTTTGAGATTTACTGCAAAAACTCTGAAGTTAAGCAAATTTGGGATAAAGTATTAGAAGCGGGTGCTGACTTTGGCATTAAACCAATTGGATTAGCAGCTAGAGACACATTACGTCTAGAAATGGGTTATTGTTTATATGGAAATGATATAGATGATACTACCTCTCCAATTGAAGCTGGTTTAAGTTGGGTGTGCAAATTCAACAAGGATTTCACAAATAGTGAAGCCTTGCAAGCAGAGAAAGAACGCACACCAGAGCGTAAATTAGTTGCTTTTAAATTAGATGAAAGAGGTATTCCTCGTCAAGGTTACGACATCGTAGACAATAATGGTAATACCATTGGTAATGTAACATCTGGTACTATGAGTCCGAGTTTAGGCATAGGGATTGGTTTAGGCTATGTACCTAAAGTTTTCTCTAAAGTAGATAGTAAGATAAATATTCAGGTGCGTAAAAAAGCCATTCCTGCCACTGTTGTAAAACTACCATTTTACAAAGGGTAAAACGTTTTTAAAAATTAGGTTGTAGGAATTAATGAAGAAGAATTTAAGCAAACACAGAATCCTTATTCTTGGTGTAAGCGGATACATTGGTAACGCAATTTACAAAGAGCTAGGACCCTATTTTAAAACCTTTGGCACCTATAGAACTCCCAAAAAAATATTTGAGAGCAATAAGCAGTTCTTCCACTATAACGTAGAAGAAGACGATGTTTATGAAATTTTAGAAGCTACAAAGCCTACAATTGTTATCTCAGCCATAAGAGGAGACTTTAACGCACAGACTATTGCACATCAGCATATTGCAGAATACGCATTAGAGAATGGCACAAAAATTATTTTCTTATCCTCTGCTAATGTTTTTGATGCTTATAGCAAATATCCAAGTTACGAGTTAGACAAAACGTTGAGCCATAGTATCTATGGTCATTTCAAAATAAAGATTGAAAACATGCTATTGCGGTTACCAAAAAAGCAAGTAGCTGTATTAAGATTACCTATGGTTTTTGGACAGCAATGTCCAAGAATTCAAGAAATGAAACTTTTTATTTCTGTGAACGAATCGGTTGAAATTTTTCCTAATCTTATTATGAATGTTACACTAGACAAGAAAGTAACACAACAAATTCATTATATCATCAACCGAGAGAAATACGGAATATTTCATTTAGGAAGTACAGATTTGGTGCATCACGATGAATTTGTAAAGCAAATTTTAGAAGCAATTAGTCCCAAAAAAATATTACTAAAACAAGTATATACCACAAACGACGATCGCTATCTGGCAGTTTTACCAAAATTTAATAAATTACCTAAGCATCTTCAAATTACCAGTGATAAGGTTTTAGAAGAACTTATAAAATAATCTTGACAACCACATGGTATTTTATTAATTTCGGATAATTAATAATTCAATCTATGAAACTAGACGAATCTACTATCGAAAAGAAATTGCTTCGCTTTCCAGAATGGGAATATTTTGACAATGCTATACATGTAGAACTGGAGTTTGACAACTTTAAGGATTGCTTTAGTGCCATGAGCAGAATTGCTTTTGAGTGCGAGGCATTGAATCACCATCCTAATTGGAGCAATGTGTACAATGTTTTAAACATATCACTATCTACACATGATGCAGGTGGAGTAACACAAAAAGATTTCGATTTGGCAGAGGCTATTGAAGCTATTGTAGAAGCCGAAGAATAGACTTTAAATAATTAACATATTTAATTACTTTTACGCGAATAAATTTTAAACACTATGGGAAGAGCTTTTGAGTTTAGAAAAGCAAGAAAAATGAAACGATGGTCTGCTATGAGTAAGGCCTTTACTCGTATTGGTAAAGACATTGTAATGGCAGTAAAAGAAGGTGGGCCAGATCCAGATAGTAACTCTCGTTTAAGAGCTGTTATACAGAATGCCAAGTCTGTAAACATGCCTAAGGATAACATTGAGCGCGCTATAAAACGTGCATCAGATAAAAGTCAAGGTGACTATAAGGAAGTACTTTTTGAAGGCTATGCACAACATGGTATTGCAGTACTCATAGAAACAGCGACCGACAACAATACACGTACAGTAGCTAATGTTCGTAGCTATTTTAATAAATGTGATGGAAGTTTAGGAACATCAGGTTCTGTAGTTTTTATGTTTGATCATACCTGTAATTTTAAAATAAAAGGTGATGATTTAGACTTAGAAGAATTAGAATTAGAGCTTATAGACTTTGGTGTTGAAGAAATCTTCGAAGATACTGATGAGGATGAAGATGGAAATGAAGTTACAAGCGTTATGATATACGCACCTTTTGAAAGTTTTGGAAATATTCAATCGTACTTAGAAGAAAACAATATCGAAATTATTTCCTCTGGATTTGAACGTATTCCTCAAGTCACAAAAAAACTTACAACAGAACAAGCAGAAGATGTTGAGAAGCTTCTTGAAAAACTAGAAGAAGATGACGACGTGCAAAACGTATATCACACAATGGAAGAATCAGCAGAATAAATAATATACTTACGCAATAATCTTAGAGGGCTTCTGTCCTCTTTTTTTTGCCTAAATTTAGAACATTCACCTTTTCAAAAAGGGATTAAAACACTAAATCCTATCTTTGTTATTCAATCAACCAACAATTGAACAAAAAACGTCTTTACTTTATTGATGTCGTAAGAGCCTTTGCTATCTTAATGATGCTACAAGGTCATTTTATAGATACGCTTTTAGATGTATCTTATAGAGATGATAGTAACTTGGCTTTTTCAATTTGGAAATACTTTAGAGGTATAACAGCTCCTACATTCTTCACCATTTCAGGACTAATATTTTCTTACTTATTAATTAAAGCAAAGCGTAGTGGTGATGTTGCCTATAGAATGAAAAAAGGGTTCAACAGAGGGCTACTTCTCATAGGCATAGGTTATCTTCTACGTGCGCCCATATTTCAATGGTTATATGGAGATTTTGATTCACCTTACTTTTTACTCGTTGATGTTCTACAATGTATTGGCTTATCTCTTATATTAGTTGTTGGCATCTACAAAATTACTCTCAAAAAGACGCTTCTATTTTCAATACTAATGTGCCTTTTAGGATTTGTAATTTTCCTTACTGAGCCACTTTATAGATATCTAGATTTACCTAATATTCCAAAAGTATTTGCTAATTGGCTCACCAAAGATTACGGATCTGTTTTTAATATTATCCCATGGTTTGGGTACATTGCTTTTGGTGCTTTTATAGCTACAATTTTCTATAGATATTTAGAACGACCAAAGTTTAAACCAGGTATAATCTTTGGCTTTGTTGTTTTTGGGCTCGCTTTAATATTTAAATCGGGTTGGCTTTTAATGAAGCTCTTTTATATAACAGATTTAGAAATTTTTAAAGATGTAGCTAACTATAACTACCTATTTATAAGGTTAGGAAATGTCTTATTATTGTTTGCCATATTCTATGCTTCTGAAGATTATATAAAAAAACCGTTATTACTTAAAATTGGGCAAAAAACTTTATCCATTTATGTTATTCACTTTATAATCATTTACGGAAGTTTTACTGGTATTGGTTTGCATCAGCTCATAGGTAAAACCTTGTTGCCATGGCAGGCTATAATTGGTGCGGCTTTATTTTTAACAACTGTATGTTTCATCTCATTTTATTATGTTAAAACCAATGCCTTTGTCTATCAGCGTTTGAGAAAATTAAGTGATAAATTGCGCCATCATAAAGGCAACATAAAATAAAAAAGGCTCCCTAACTAAAGGAAGCCTCTCTCTTTTTCATAACAATTTTAAAACTCAAAAAAATATTAATTGTTAGATAAATACACCGACGATGCCGATGCTAAAGCACTATTAAAAAACGGTGTTAAGTTACCACCAGAACTAATATTGTTAAAGGCTAAGATTCTTCCTCCACCATTACCAGCTTCTGCAATGTAAACTGTTTGGGTATTTGCATCATAAGCCACATCTACTGGGTTACCTAACAAGGTAGAACTACCAGCAACGCGGATTTGACTAGACAATGCTAATGTTCCACCGTTAGAAGTAGCATTCAGTTTGTTAGTAAAGTTTTCTATCACATGAAAACCACCATCATCTTGTCCATTAGAAGCTGCAGCAATGTCAGTCATCACTAATACGTCAGAACCAGCATCGTAAGTAATACCATGAGTTCTTACTATTCCTTCAATAACAATACGTTTAGAAGCACTTAATGTTGTTGTTGAGGTATTTGATAAGAAGTTTGTAAAAATTGCTAACTCATTAGTTGCGTCTACAACTGCATATAAATCGTTTCCATTAAAAGTAATTCCCCAAAGTTTGAAGTTTGTAGTAATTACATTTCTTAAAGAAAAATTTCCGTTAGACATTGTATAAACATATAACCTACCATCTGGTGTGTTTGTGTCTCCGTCAACATCAGCATTATCAGCTACAACAAATAAATTTCCATTAACGGCAACTTCTCTAGGACTCATCATATCACTAGTACCAGTTACACCTACATTAATTGCAGAACCAGTTACAAGATCATCTACATCTAAAAATCCCTCTAAATTGTTTCCGGATCTTGATGCTTGAAAAACAGACTCTGTGCTATTATTGTAATACACACCATCTGCTGCGGTAGAAGTTGTAATTAAGGTCTTAGATGTAATACTTTGAGAAGACGTTACATCAAAAACAGTAATATTTCCATTAGAATTGTTTGAGGCAAAAAGGCTAATTGTTTGATTATCTCCGTTGTTGTTGTCATCATCATCACTACATGAGGTTGCTAAAAATGATACCATAACAACCATGGCTGCTATTAATTTAGAATTTCGATTTTTCATTACATTTTGAATTTTCATGATTAAATAAGTTTTTTGTTTGTATTTTACTTACGTAATTATGCTTAGGTGGGTTTTAAAAAAGTTTAAAAAATTTAATAATAATTCATAAACATTTAGTTATGAGTAGTTTAATATCTGATTTTTATCAAGCATTCCATCAACTCGATGCTCAAAAAATGACTTCTTACTATCATAAGGATGTTATTTTTGAAGATCCTGCTTTCGGTATTTTAAAAGGTAAACAAGCTAGTGCTATGTGGCATATGCTATGTGAATCGCAGAAAGGAAAAGATTTTATAGTTGAAGCTTCAGACATTACTGAAAACTCAGCACATTGGGAAGCTTTTTATACCTTTAGTAAAACGGGAAGAAAGGTTCATAATAAGATTGATGCTACATTTGAATTTAAAGATGGATTAATAATTAAGCATACAGACAATTTTAATCTTCATAATTGGGCAAAACAAGCCTTTGGACTTAAAGGTTGGTTATTGGGTAAAACTAGTTTTTTTAAAGAGAAACTGCAATCTCAGACAAATAGCCTTCTTAATAAATATATGGCAGAAAAAAAGCTATCAACTTAAATTGATAGCTTTTTGAGGCAATGTTTCTTTTTAGGGACTTATAAGTTTACTTTATGTTTCATTGCATTAAATATTAAACAAATCTTATGCCATATTTTCAACTGTATTCTTTGATCTTACCTTCAACTCCTTTATAAAAGGCTTTCATGAATTTAAAATCTTCCTCTATATTATCTGTTGGATAAAAAGGCTCTGAGATTTTATTCTGTTTGTTTTTAAAGTCGAAAGTAAACATAATGATTGGTACATTGGCAGCTTTAGCTATATAGTAAAAGCCTGTTTTCCATTTAACCACCTTTTTACGTGTTCCTTCTGGTGCAAGAGTTAATCTAAATTCTTCTTCTTTCTTAAATAATTTGGCAATAGCTTCAACTTTATTCTGACCCGAAGTTCTGTCTAAAGCCTTTCCTCCAACAGCTCTAAAATAATATCCAAATGGCCAACGAAATAGTTCTTTTTTAGCAACAAAATTGGTTTTAACACCTGCTACTTTTCTTAGTAAAAGGCCAATATAAAAGTCGTGCCAGCTTGTGTGAGGTACTCCTATAATTACAGCTTTTTTAATGGTGTCTGCTGAAAAATTGGTATTACCTACAATTTTCCATCCTAAGAGTTTATAATAAATGAATTTGCCTAACCAGCGCATTTTACATTTTTTGATAGAGCTTTAGAAGCACTTCTCTTGTAATTTTAGTTTTCCAATTTTTTCCAATTGCATTTTCCCATAGCGGTTCGAGGCTAAGTGCTACATCAATCATGGTATTAAATTGATTCTCATCTAAGTCTGCACAAATACCTTGCGGTAATTCAACACCATGTTGTTCTTTCATCTTTTTAAACATAGCTACTCCTTCTGGGTAAAAGTCTTCTAAATGATCGAAAACAATACAATTTCCAATACCATGCTTAACACCAAGTAGGTAGCCTAATCCATAACTCATAGCATGGGCCACCCCTACTTGAGAGTAGGCAATACTCATACCACCATGCCAAGATGCCATCATTAATTTATCTTGAGACTCTTCTTCTGTTAAATTATCGCTTAAGAAAATTTCTTGACAAAGCTCATAAGCTTTCTCTCCATACGTTTTACTGAAAGCATTTAAATACGTTCCATTAAGAGACTCTACACAATGAACAAAACAATCCATACCTGTATAAAACCATTGATTTTTAGGAACATCTTTAGTTAATTCTGGATCTAAAATAACTTGATCGAAAGGTGTATAATCACTATTTATACCCAATTTACGATCTGGACCTGTAAGTATGGTTGTTCTAGAGACCTCTGCTCCTGTGCCGGAAATTGTTGGAATACCTACGTGATATATAGCTGGATTTTTAATTAAATCCCATCCTTGATAATCTTTAGATTGACCTTTATTGGTTAACATTAAAGATACTGCCTTAGCAACATCCATAACAATACCTCCACCTATACCTATGATACCAGAAGGTAACTCACTAAATTCTAGAATAACATCTTCTACTAATTGATCTATTTGAGACGTTTTAGGCTCTTCTTTAGTAGGTACGTAAATTATCTTGTCTTTGTAAGACAATGTAATCCTTGAGGTTAACCAATGATTGCCCTTAAAAACTTCATCTACATAAAATATGAATGGTGCATTTCGTCCATTTCGTTTAGGAGCTAAAATTTCATCTAATTGATTAAAACTTCCGCGCCCAAAAACAATCCTAGACACCATTGGAAAATTTTTATATATCATTTACTCTTATATATCTTTAACAAAAATAACAACAAACTTGGTAATACCTAAGTATTTAAATTATTTTGAAATATTTCAGCAAACTGCCCAACATGGTAACCATCAATTAGGGCATGATTTACATGTATTGAAACATTCATTATTAACTTACTTCCCTCTTTTTTATATTTTGAAAACGCTAATTCTGGTATTGATTCAATATTACCAGAGGAAGGTTCTTTATGTCCTGTAAAATGAAACCAGGGCAATGCAGAACAATGTATACAATCCTGTCCATTTAAAGGAGGATACAACTCATCTGAATTTTGAATTCTTTTTTTTTCCTCGTTGAAATTAGTGTTGAACTCATCTAAATCTTCACTATAGCTTATAAACGAAAAACCATAAGTATTATCCTCTCTAGCCACAGTTGCTGATGTATGAATAACATCATAATCAACAACTTTTTGATTAATTATGCGATATCTAAAATTATCTACCGTGTTTATAGCCTTCATACAATCATGCAAATATTTTACAAAAAAACTTACATTTCTTTTTCTAGAAAATTTGAAAGCATTAGTAACATCAAACGGAATAACAACTCCAAAAAATGGGTCTTTTAACTGCATAAAATGATGGTACAATCGTTTTCGGTTCCAGGAATCGACATCTATATACTTCATCTTAAAACACTTAAAATATCTTTTAAACTCTCAACGGTTTTATACTCTAATCCTTCTGTTTCTGTTTTACTCACTTTTTCATGCTGCCAAGTCGTATGAAAAGGAACATGGATTGCTTCTGCTCCAATATTTATTAATGGCAAAATATCTGATTTTAATGAGTTACCAATCATCAAAAATTCCGAAGGTTTAATGTCTAAGTGATTAAGAAGCTTTTGATAATTCGACTCTTGTTTTTCACTCAATACTTCAATATGATGAAAGTAATCTAAAAGACCAGATTTTTCTAGTTTGCGTTCTTGATCTAACAGATCGCCTTTTGTTGCAACTATCAATTTGTAATCTTTTGATAAGGCTTTTAAGACTTCATCTACACCATCCAATAATTCTATTGGTTTATTAATCATGTTTTTACCAATATCTAAAATCTTACCTATAATTTCATTTGAAACGCTTCCATTAGATAATTCTATGGCCAACTCTATCATAGACAACACAAAACCCTTTACACCATAGCCATAGGTTGGAAGGTTTTTTATCTCCATTTTAAAGAGTTCCTGATCTATTTTATTTGGTGTTTCATAATGCGATAATAAATGACCAACCTCTTCCTCTGCTTCTCTAAAATAGGTCTCATTTACCCAAAGTGTATCATCAGCATCAAAACCAATTACTTTTATGTTGCTGTAATCTATTTCCACAATTTTTTAGCTCTTTCTAAATCCTCAGGAGTATCAATTTCAACACCTTGAACTTCAGTTTCAACCATCTTAATTCTTTTTCCATATTCTAAATATCGAATACACTCAATCTTCTCGGTTGCTTCAATAAATTGCATTGGTAAAACGGTAAAATCTAATAAAGCTTGTTTTCTAAAAGCATAAATTCCTTTATGCTTAAAATAACGTGCGCCTGCTTGTTTATCTCTTGGAAAAGGAATCGGGCTTCTTGAGAAATACAACGCAAAGTTATTTTGATCTACAATAACCTTAACGGTGTTTGGATTGTTGATTTCTTCCCAATCTGTAATTTCTACCATTAAAGAAGCTAAATCAATTTCCTTTTGTTGATCTTCTTTGAAAACTTCTAATACTTTTCGTAAACTTTCAGCTTCAGTAAAAGGTTCATCTCCTTGTACATTTACAACAATATCACAGTCTACGTTAGCTACTGCTTCTGCAATTCTGTCACTACCAGATTCGTGTTCTTTTTGGCTCATTATAGCCTTTCCGCCATTATTTACAATTTCATTATATATAATGTCACTATCTGTTACAACGTAAACTTCACTAAAAAGGTTGGTCGCAACTGTTGCTTCGTATGTTCGAAGTATTACTGATTTTCCTGCTAAATTTTGCATTAATTTACCTGGAAAACGAGAAGCACTGTAACGTGCAGGAATCATGGATATAATCTTCATATATCTGCTTTATCGGTATTCAAAAATAAAGCTTTCTCTTTTAATTGACGTCGTTTTCAACAAACATTTCGTCTTTAAAACCTATGAGATAAAGTTTCTCTTTTGCTCGTGTTACTGCAGTGTACAACCAGCGTAAATAATCTTTATCCATGCCGTTTGGCAAGTATGGTTGCTCTACAAAAATAGTATCCCATTGCCCTCCTTGAGACTTATGGCAGGTTATAGCGTAAGAAAACTTTACTTGCAAGGCATTGAAGTATTTATTGTTTTTAACTCCTAAAAAACGCTTGTAGTTACTGGTCTCATTTGCATAGTCTTTTGCCACTTCTTGATACAGTCTGTTAGATTCGTCATAACTTAGTGACGCACTTTCTGCATCAATTGTATCTAAAAGTAAGACGGTTTCAAAAGGGCGCATTCTAGGATAATCGACCATTTTTACTTTAACTTCAGCAAATTTAAAGCCGTATAATTCTTTAATACTAAAGATTTCTAGCACTTCTATAATGTCACCATTAGCAATAAAGCCAGCTTCGGTTGTTGGCTTTATCCAATAGTAATTATTCTTTACTACCATGAGGTAGTCACCTGCCGACAACTCACTTTCGTTAAATAGAATACGCTCTCTTATTTGCTTGTTATAAAGATTTGCTCTTTTGTTACTACGGACTATTATTGCAGTTTCTTCATAACCATTACTACTGTATGCATCATTAATGGCATCCATAATTTCGTAACCATCAACTAATCGTACAATATCCTTAAACGGAGTAACATTAAATTTGAAACTCTCATAAAATCCAGATTCTAAAGTAGATCTCAGTTCTGTAGCATTTTCTAAAATACCAGAGTCTTGTTCTTGTCGTACCACTTCATCTAACTCAACACCAGTAACATCTTTGTTATAATTAAGACTTAGCTTATCAGAATCTAAAGCAGGACTTAAATCTGATTTTACAGGTGGCAACTGTGCCTTATCACCTATTAACAATAGCTTACACTGGTGACCTGAGTATACATATTGTATTAAATCATCTAATAAAGATCCGTTTTCAAACAATTTAGAGTCAGATGGTGCATCTGGTATCATTGAAGCCTCATCAACAATAAATATGGTGTTTCTGTGCTTATTGGGTTGCATAACAAATTTTACACCTCCACCCTTCTCTTTTTTAGGGAAGTATATTTTTTTGTG
>JASBSE010000219.1 GCA_030149115.1 Winogradskyella sp.
AGTCTTGTAATTTTCGTAATTTAGACCTAATTAATAATGTACGTTACTTATGGCAAAGTCTCTTATTGAAGACACACAGGAATATGTTTTTAACCTATTATCAGACAAACTTCCTAACACTTTTATATATCATAACTACACACACACCCAGCGCGTAGTAAAGAGCACTAAAGAACTTATTGAAAACTTAAAAATCTCAAAAGAAGAGTCTCATATACTTGAGCTAACTGCGCTATTGCATGATATTGGTTACACGGTAAGTTCTGAAAACCATGAAGCTGAAAGCGTAAAGCTTGCCCAAGCATTTTTGAAAGAAAAAGGGGTTGAGGAAGACATTATCAAAGCTGTTTCAAGTTGTATAATGGCAACAAAGTTTGACGAAGAGCCAACCAACAAACTCGAAGAAATTATAAGAGATGCTGACGCTTCTCATTTTGGAAAAAAATACTTTAACGAAGCCAGCGAGTTTCTTAGAAAAGAATTAGAACTGCGTGGTATTAAAAATTATACGCCTGCTGAATGGCGAGCTGAAAATATTAAAGTGTTAACAGAACATAGTTTTTATACAGAATATGCCTTAAAAAACTGGCAACCTAGAAAAGAAAAGAACTTAGCAAAATTAATAGGCAAAAAGAAAAAGCGTAAAAAGAAACTTGATGTTGAAAAGCTAAAGGCTAAATACAAAGCACAATATAAAAATGAGAGTCCGGAAAGAGGTGTACAAACATTTTACAGAACTGCCTTAAGAAACCATATTAAACTGAGTGATATTGCAGATACAAAAGCTAACATATTGCTATCGGTTAATGCAATTATTATTTCGGTTGTTCTTGCCAATCTTATTTCTAAGTTAGACACCAACCCTTATTTAACTTGGCCAACAGTTATATTTTTGTCATTCTGTGTAATTTCTATGGTGCTCTCAATTATAGCAACCAGACCCAATGTTACTAGTGGTGAGTTTACCAAAGAAGATGTAGAAAACCAAGAGGTGAATCTTAGTTTCTTTGGTAATTTCCACAAAATGGAACTAAAAGAATTTGAATGGGCTATAGGAGAAATGGTTAAAGACAAAGATTATATCTATAAAGCACTCACAAAAGACCTTTATTTTTTAGGTAAAGTTTTAGAACGAAAATATAGGCTATTACGAATTACCTATACTGTATTTATGATAGGAATTATAACTTCTTTAATATCATTTGCTATTGCTGTAAAAGACAATCCTAACGTTGACATCAAAGACGTTTTACCCGAAACCAATACAGAAACAGGTTTTATAAATTCAAAAAAAGAAAGCAATATTGACTTTATGATTTAATGGTTTCCATTAAATCATTGTAAGTGTAGAAGTTCTTATCATCATTTTCATTATGATATAGAATACTAACCCTTAATGCCTTAAGCCCTGTTACTCCTTGTAAGTCTTCTAGTTCTAATA
>JASBSE010000222.1 GCA_030149115.1 Winogradskyella sp.
GGTCTTGGTAAATCTTCTACCACTGAAAACCCAAGAACATTAGAAAATTTTGTGTCTGAATTACATGGATTTCTTGAAAAGGAAGAAATAGATGGTCCATTTATTTTGGTTGGTCATTCTTTGGGTGGTTTAATAATTAGAAAATTTCAAAATTCTTATCCGGAAAAAGTTGTTGGGCTGGTATTTGTTGACCCTACTCTTGAGGGTCTTTTGGAACGACTATTTGCTGCAAGACCAGAAGAAGAATCTGAGATGCTGACCAAAGAAATGGATGGTTTTTATGCCACTCAATCCATTGGAGTCCAAAATGAGTACAAAGAAGTAGATACTATGGAAAATGAAATAAAAGAACTGAAACTGCCAACTGAATTACCTATTACAGTTTTAGTGTCTTATCAGGAGCTACCGCCACCTTTTAGTCCAGACGATATAAAAATCAAAAAACAGCTGTTTGAAAGTTGGGTTGAAAGCGCTCCTCAAACTAAACTGATTAGCACCACAAAAAGTGGTCATTATATTCATTATTCTGAACCTAATCTGGTGATTGATGAAATAAAAAAAATGCTGGACGAAATAGAGGATTAAATAACTATGCCTAACAAAGGCTATAGTTCATTACGGTTAAAATTCATAATCGGAATTTCGAGCCTTTTTGCTAAATTTATGGTTTGCTACCGCTAGTTTGCACTGCGTGCTCGTGTCGGCGGAATGATACTTGCGTACCATACCGTAATTAAACCATAGGCAAACCGTTACCTACAATATGAAAAACACAACCGCAAATGAATTTGTCGATAAGATAAAAAAGCTTGTTGGGAATTATAATCTCTCTTCTGAACAGGAATATCTGAATGAAATTTTAATTCCTCAATCAAAAAAAACTGATTCTAATCTGACCGGGAAATTTCTATACGATTTATACAATAATTACGATTTAAATGGTCGTACTATTGGATTTGATTTTCTTGGACAATTAAATGAAAATTCTGATTATATCTTTTTTGCAATTAGCGACCCATTTGATATCGGAATTGACAAAAAAACGAATGAGATAATAATGTATGATTCTGAATTTAATCAAGTACATTTAAAACTCGCCAAAGGAATTAACGAATTTATAGATATAATCCTTCTGATTTTCGAATACGGACTTCCTGGTTGGATTTCTGAAAAACAATATTCTAAAGATGACCGACTTTCTTTATTGTCGAAAATTAAAGAAACTGCTGATTTGGAATATTTAACATTTTACGAACAATCGTATGGAAATTAAAAATACTTTTGGTAACAATGCATAACCACAATTACTGCGGATTCGACTGCGTACAAATCCACTCGGAATTATTAACGTCAGTGCCAAACTGAAAATTAATGCATGTTAACCTGTAACTAACTGACGGTTATACTAGATCGTTGTACACAATTTGAATGAACTTTAATTTCGAAAAAATAATATTAGATAATCAGGAGATTATTTGCCCAAATTCAAATCAATGGGAATTGATATTTGAATCTGAAAAAATTGATGGTAGAACAGTTCCTTTAATTGACTTAATTAAAAGTAAAGTTATTCGGAATTCAAAATATTCGGAATTGAAAAGTTGTTTGACTTTTACATTTGACCAGATAATGTTTATAGAACTACTTGAAATTGATTCTGAATTAATTAGAGTATTTGTAGAAAGGGTTATTTGTGATAATTGCGGAAAAAGAGCGCTGTTATCGGCAACACCAGGAGTTTCTGATTTATACATTGGATTGGAAAATAAAGAAAAAGCCAGAGAACGTGGGTATAAACATAAAAATCTGAATTGTAAGTTTTGTGATAACATTTATGAAAGACGATATACGATTTGGCAGAAGTATGAATAAAAAAACTGTGTACAAGACCGGCTATAGTTAATTGCGGCTGACTTTCCTCTCGGAAAATCCTCGGGCTGAACTATTGCCAAGTATTATTTGCTAAATTAGTTGCTGAAACACGTAAAGAAATCATACACAAACCGTTGTAAAACATTTAAAGAAACTTATGAAATACCTTTTGACATTTTTATGTATCGGAATATTTAGCACTTTTTGTTCCTCACAATGTAATTCAGATTTAGAAAAATATTCAGTTGGATTTAATGAAATA
>JASBSE010000240.1 GCA_030149115.1 Winogradskyella sp.
ACTATATTTACCGGCTTTGTATAATGCTTTTAGGTGGTCGCCAACTTTGGCAGACATAGTATTTGAGAATTGATGTGCTACATCACTGCCATTTATAAATTCTTTGCCTTGATATGTACCTTGGCAGTTGTTGTCTGTGCAGGTGATTGTGTTGTTCTGTTTTTGAGGATAAACGATGATAGGTTTTTGTTTTCTCGATTTAATGTTAATAGGAAGAACTAAATAGGTCTTATCTGTTGTCAATGTTTGGATTGTAAAGCTAAGCTCTTTAATAGAATCTGAAATAAAAACTACAAGTTCAGATTCATTATCTAATTGGCATTTAGAGATGTATGAGTTTGTGAAGTTGAAATTTTCTTCCATTAAATTTGACCTTAAATCTTTAGCGCTTCTAATAATACTTATCTTTAACGAATCTTGAATTTTTTTCAATATAGTCTCAGATTTTTCGTCTTTTGGCCAATGCATAATTTTAATTTTTTGCTCGATAGGTAATAAAAGACTATCAATTTTGTCATAATTACTTTTTTTAATCATATCCCATAAAACTTTGGAAGTTGATTCACATTGGCTGTGTAATTGATAATTAAAAAAAAGGATGATTAATAAATGATAATATTTCATTTCAAAAAAATATAGAGACTTTTTATAAAATTAAAAAATCCTGATGGTTTACATCAGGATTTTTTTAGATTCTGAAACAAGTTCAGAATGACAAATATTTTGAATTAGGCCTAGTCGTTAACCAAAACCCATTCTCCCTTATCAATTAAAGGAATGGCTTGTTTGTATTTTACTTCTTTGCTTTCGCCACTCATCACATGTTTAATGGTTACTTTGTCGTTACGACCAATCTTTGGTTGCTCTCTAACAATAGTTTCTACCACTTGTTGCTGTTGGCGAGATGCTCCTTGTCCAGCAGCTCTGCTTTGTGCAGCACGCTCGTCCATATTAGGGATTTCCTCTTTTTGCGTTTCAAGTTTTTCTTGCTTACGTTGTTTAGCTTCTTGAATGGTGTTAGCAGTTTCCTGAGGAATTTCACCTTTAAATAAGAATGAAATAACATCTTTATTCACCTGATCTATCATCGCTTTAAATAACTCAAAAGCTTCAAACTTATAAATCAATAACGGATCTTTTTGTTCGTGTACTGCTAACTGTACAGACTGCTTTAGCTCATCCATTTTACGTAAATGTGTTTTCCAAGCATCATCTACAATGGCAAGTGTAATGTTCTTTTCAAAATCGTTAATCAATTGCTTACCTTTTGTTTCGTAAGCTTTTTCTAAGTCTGTTACAACCTGTAAATTCTTAACACCATCTGTAAAAGGTACAACGATACGCTTAAATCTGTCGCGTTGTGTGTTGTACACATTTTCAATTACAGGATAGGCTAAGTCAGCCGCACGTTGCATTTTTTCGCGATAGTGCTTAAAGGCTTCTTTGTAGATAACTCCAGCTATTTCCTGCTCACCCATTTTAGCAAATTCTGCTTCAGTAATTGGCGATGCCATTGAGAAGTAACGGATTAACTCAAACTCAAAGTTTTTGAAGTCGTTAGCAGCCTTGTTGCTTATTGCAATACCTTCTGACGTATCAAAAATCATGTTCGCTAAATCTACACGAAGACGCTCACCATGTAAGGCATGACGACGACGTTTGTAAACCACTTCACGCTGAGCGTTCATAACATCATCATACTCTAACAAACGCTTACGAACACCAAAGTTATTTTCTTCAACTTTTTTCTGAGCACGCTCAATAGACTTAGAAATCATAGAATGCTGAATCACTTCACCTTCTTTAAGTCCCATTCTATCCATCATCTTAGCGATACGCTCAGAACCGAATAGACGCATTAAGTTATCTTCTAGAGACACATAGAATTGCGAACTTCCTGGATCTCCCTGACGACCAGCTCTACCACGTAACTGTCTGTCTACACGACGTGAATCGTGACGCTCTGTACCAACAATGGCTAAACCACCAGCTTCTTTAACCTCGTCGCTTAACTTAATATCTGTACCACGACCAGCCATGTTAGTAGCAATTGTTACCTGACCAGCATTACCAGCTTCGGCAACAATCTCTGCCTCACGTTTGTGTTGCTTCGCGTTAAGTACGTTATGTGGAATCTTACGAATACTAAGCATTTTACCTAAAAGCTCAGAAATCTCTACGTTGGTTGTACCAATTAGTACAGGTCTTCCTGCGTTAGATAATTCTACAACTTCATCGATTACAGCATTGTATTTTTCGCGTTTTGTCTTGTAAACTAAATCTTCTCTATCATCTCTGGCAATTGGTCTGTTAGTTGGT